>JBAXRM010000129.1:0-12906 GCA_037131225.1 Nostocales cyanobacterium ELA583
TTTAGATGATTTTGTCTGAACTGTGATTTTCTTGATTTGTTTGATTTAGATGATTTTGTCTGAACTGTGATTTTCTTGATTTGTTTGATTTAGATGATTACTTAATCTGGGAAAAATATCTATTACCTATTACCTATTACCTATTACCTATTACCTATTACCTATTACCTATTACCTGGTTGAAAGTTACGCAATCTTAAAGCATTACTGACTACAGAAACAGAAGAAAAAGCCATTGCTGCACCGGCAATAATTGGATTAAGTAACCAACCAAAGAAAGGATAGAGAATACCCGCAGCGATGGGTATACCAATAATATTATAAATAAAGGCAAAAAATAGATTTTGACGGATATTATTAATGGTAGCGCGGCTGAGTTGAATAGCTGTAACTATGGCTTGTAAATCTCCAGAAATTAATGTAATATCACTAGCTGCGATCGCCACATCTGTTCCTGTACCAATGGCAATTCCCACGTCTGCTTGTGCTAATGCTGGTGCATCATTAATTCCATCTCCCACCATTGCCACAATTTGAGATTTATTCCCTATTTTTCTTTGTTGCAATGATTTTATCATCGCGGCTTTTTGGTCTGGACGCACTTGGGCAAAAACTTGATTAATCCCAACTTGATTAGCAATAGTTTGTGCAGTTTGCTGATTATCTCCCGTTAACATTACCACTTCTAAACCTAATTTCTGCAAGGCTTTAACTGCTGTTAATGATGAAGGTTTGAGGGCATCAGCAATAGCCATAATTGCCTCTAAATTACCATTTACTGCCAACCAAATTACTGTTTTTCCCTCACTTTCCCAAATAGTTTGATGTGGTTCTAAAACATCTGTATCAATTCCTAATTCTGTCAGCCAACGTTGTGTACCAACTTGTACCAATTGTTCATAAACAACTCCTTGAACACCACTACCCACAATGGCTGAAAAATTCTCGACATCAGCTAAACTCACAGCTTGATTCATCGTATATTTGACTACTGCTTCCGCTAAAGGATGTTCAGAGTTTTGTTCTACACTAGCAGCTAATTTTAATAACTGAAGTTCATTCCCATTAGCTGTACCTTTAACAGTGATAAAGTCTGTAACTGTGGGTTTACCTTGAGTTAAAGTTCCAGTTTTATCGAGAACAATAGTATTGATTTTGTGTGCTAATTCTAAACTTTCAGCACTTTTAATTAAAATGCCATTTTCTGCGCCTTTACCAGTTCCCACCATTACAGAAGTAGGAGTAGCTAAACCCAAAGCACAGGGACAAGCAATAATTAAAACTCCTACCATTGTTATCATTGCTAATGTGAAATTACCTGTAATACTAAACCAAATTATAAAAGTAGCGATCGCTATCACAATTACCGCAGGTACAAACCAAGCAGTCACCTGATCTGCTAGTCTTTGAATTGGTGCTTTTGAACCTTGGGCTTCTTGGACTAATTTAACAATTTGCGCCAAAAAAGTATCCTTACCTACCCGCGTTGCTTTAAATTTAAAACTACCAGTTTTATTAATTGTTGCCCCAATTACCTCATCTCCTGGTTGTTTTTTAACAGCTACACTTTCACCTGTCACCGTTGCCTCATCTACTGTAGAATTACCATCAATTACTTCACCATCAACAGGAATCTTTTCACCAGGGCGCACTAAAATTAGATCATTAACTCTCACTTCCTGAATGGGAATATCAACTTCCAAACCATCTCGGATTAACCTAGCTGTTTTGGCTTGCATTCCCATTAATTTGTGAATAGCTTCCGAAGTTTGTCCTTTAGCACGATGTTCAAAAAATCGCCCTAACAAAATCAAAGTGACAACCATCGCTGCAACTTCATAATAAACATGAATTTCTAAGCCTTGGGAAATAAACAAACCCGGAAAAAGCGTTACAAATAAAGAATAGAAATAAGCCGTACCTGTTCCTAACGCAATCAAAGTATCCATCGTTGCAGTCCGACGTTTTAAGGACTTCCAAGCATTGCGAAAAAAAGATCCACCACACCAAAATTCTACAGGTGTTGTTAATACTAATTGCAACCAAGGATCATGGAGAAATTCAGGAATAAAAGGCAAATGCAATCCCGTCATCATTGGTAAAGAACCAAAAAACAGAATAATACTAATTACACCCCCAACTCTTAACTTGATAATGAGTTCTCGTTCTTGGGCTAATGTATTTGCTATTTCTGCTGCATCTTCCCCTGCTGCTGCTAACGTAAAAGATGAATAACCAGCATCTACAATTGCAGCTTGGATTTCTGCTAAATTTGTTTGTTTAGGTTCATAATTGATCGTTACCTGTTCTGCACCAAAATTAACATGACAATCAATAACACCAGAAACAGCTAAAATTGCTTGTTCAACATTATTAGCGCAGGAAGCACAACTCATGCCTTTAAGTTTAAGACTAAGATTATTCATATCACCTATTGTAATTAACTAATTATCCAGATTCCCGACTTCTCAAAGAAGTCGGGAATCTAAACTCCCAAACTCTACCTATTGGTGTAATATATCATTTTAGTAATTTTATTGACTTTCACCTAACTTACATTTCAGATATTGGATATAGAAGTATATGTTACAAGTAATTTATTCTGACGAATTTTTAGATCACGAAACTGGAAGCTATCATCCAGAAAAACCAGCCCGATTAACAGCCATAGTCAACGCTTTAAAAGCTGCGAGTTTTGCCGAACAAATCACTTGGAAACTACCTACACCCGTCACCTCAAACCCGTCTTTAATGTCTTGGATAGAAAAAGCTCATACTACATCATATATTCATAAAGTTAAAGAAATTGCCTCTTCCGGTGGTGGTTATTTAGACGGAGATACTCTCATTTCTCCCCGTAGTTATGATGTAGCTTTGTTAGCAGTTAGTGCTTGGCTAGATGGAGTTAATACAGTTCTTAGTACAACTAATCAAGCTTTTGTATTAGCACGTCCACCCGGACATCATGCGGTAAGTGATACAGGAATGGGATTTTGTTTATTTTCTAATGCTGCAATTGCAGCTTTATATGCGTTACAACAGCCTAGTATTGAGCGCGTTGCTATCCTAGATTGGGACGTACATCACGGAAATGGTACAGAAGCGATAGTAGAAACTCACTCGGAAATTGCTTATGTTTCTCTTCACCAGTATCCAGCTTATCCGGGTACAGGGAAAGCTTCTCAAAAAGGTTTACATAATAATGTATTGAATTTACCTGTTCCTCCTCGTAGTGATATTACTGTCTATCAACCATTGTGGGAAACAAAAATTTTGCCATTTTTAACCAATTTTCAGCCAGATTTACTAATTATTAGTGCTGGTTATGATGCTAATGCTGATGATCCTTTAGCAGGTATGAATTTGCAACCAGAAGATTTTGGTTTATTTACAGAATACTGTTTAGGGATAACCAGAAAAATTCTATTTGGCTTAGAAGGTGGTTATGATTTACCAAGTCTAGCTGAATCAGTAATTGCTACTATCCAATCTTGCATAGATTATACTCAAAACAGTTAGGAACTTTACTTTTTCTTGACTAAAAAATTCAGTTCAAAGCCTCTCCCCGTTAACCCCTGTTAACGGGGAGAAGTTTGGAGAGGGGTCAAGTTTTAAAGCGTTTGCAGTATAGTTTTTTTTAGCATTTGCTGTAGTAGGGTGTAAAGCCCTTGCGGGCATGGCTTCGCTTAGAGCGACGGCGTAACGCACCATTCTGAAAGCCTAACTCACCCTACAAATACTTTTTCATACTTAGTAAAAATTGATTAATAAAAATTTCAGTATCCTGAATTTTTCCGATAATTTTATATACAAATAAGTTGTAACTTCTTTAGTAAATTCTCTAAAAATATCCGCCTTAGATTTCATTGATATAGCCTTTAATCATAGGTGTTATGTAGATATTTCCAATAGCATGAGTTCCATAATTAGTGCCAAAAAATAAGTACCTATTGGAACAATAAAAACCACAAAAATACTGTAACACAAGTGATGTAATTCCTACTTTCAGTATTTTTCAGTATTTTACTTAACCGAATATAGTTAAAATTTATCAAATTTTTAGTAATAAAACTTTGTCATCATGTCGTGAAATATCTAAAGTTTTGTTAAGATACGATTACAAGGAATTCAGCCACCCGGCTGTGAAAAAGAATTAGATAGTACCAGTAGCTGTATAAAGTTCAGAAGGTGAACAAATGACCACCTATATATTTTTTGACCAAGCCCTTCGGATGCTTACCATCGCCTTTCTAGCAGCACCAATCATGCTAATCGCCGCTTCTAGTATAGGTTTAGCAGTGATTGAAACTATTCAAAAAACAGGAGATAGTTAAAACTACG
The DNA here is from genome assembly GCA_037131225.1 of Nostocales cyanobacterium ELA583. GTDB lineage: Bacteria > Cyanobacteriota > Cyanobacteriia > Cyanobacteriales > Nostocaceae > Dolichospermum. Next base: position 4,342 of record JBAXRM010000129.1, read on the forward strand.
CCTCAAAGTAGGGACAGGGCTGAAAAAATCTGAGAGTACAATCGAAATTTTCTCTATCACCTGCCCCTACCACGCACCTATTTACGATTGAATCTCCAAATCTGATAAATATCCAATTACCACTAAGGAACGCAAATTTAATAACCTGCAATTCTGAGTTAACGGAGTTAACGTGGAATGGTGCGTTACGCTGTCGCTCTAAGCGAAGCCATGCCCGCAAGGGCTTTACACACCCTACTTTTGCACTTTATTTAATTCACATTCCTAAGACTTTGAATAAAGCCACTTGGCAAGCAATCGGGTTAGTTGAGGCATAAGAAAGTATGTAAGTATCCACACCACTATTCCAGTAAGAATAAGTGACTTGAGCAAATCAGGTAAAGGCAGGAAAAAGGGAATCAGAACTAGAATAGATTTCACAATTACTAATGTCAAAAACACCCCTAACCAGGTTGTTAACATCATTTTGTAACGTTTGGGTGGAGATTTTTGAGTTCGTTTTGGCAAATCATACCAAGTTTCTAAACCTGTCATAACTTGTACATCTTCCTGTTCTTGAATCAAGGGCTTGGCTCGCTCCATCCACTCGCTACGCTCCTCTGAATTTAACCACGTTTGTAGATTCTCTTTCTTATCAAAGCAAAGAACTATCACATACTCCTGACGTACACCCTGCTGTGGTCGAATGATATTAACTCCCAGATGTCCAATAAATGTTTTTGCTACAGGGCCAATCCCTTTGATCCATTCTTCATATCCCTCTTCCCGTCCCGTCCTGATCAGATGAGAAATAACAGCCGTAACGTGGTCATGGTCTTCACCATTTAAATTAGGGTTATTCATTATTTTTAGTTAAGATGTACGTAATTTGCAAAATTTACGCTAAGTAGATTATCGTAATTGAATTTAACTATAGAGGGTAAAGACAAGATATCCGTAAAATTATAATATAAAATTTTGTAACAACTTTACTCATAACAATACCTTCTCCATTTTTTGTAGGTTGGGTTAAGCGAAGAGAAACCCAACGTATTTATTGGGTTGTTTGACACTCTCAGGGCTAAAGCCGCTGAGATTCTTGGTTCAACGAGTCCACTTAACTTAGAACCCTTGCGGTATCTAAGCCAGAGGTGGTTCTCTCCCCAAGCGTTAACTTTCCCTCTGCCCGAAGGTAGTTGCATTACTGCAAATTTTGCTTGAGTTTAAATTCTGTGTTGTCTAGCTCCCATGAAGATTTTACCTATTCGGAGGGTAGTCACTAAAACTATGGAATAGAACCCTATATCCTCAATTGTCAAGGTACAGATTGCCGTTAGGCAGTTAGGTTTTTATACAGGTTGATTACCATTCCTGTTGTGAATAGTATAACATCATCAAATACAAAGGCGATAAACCTTTGCTCATTTTAACCAATCTTTGTAAATTAATTTACTCACCTAAATTAATCGCCGGATTCCTATTAAAAAATCCCCTCGGCATTAACTTAAAACCTACATGGTGAGTTGGCATGACTGGCCAATCTTCTGGACGGGGAACATGAGTTATTCCCATTGTGTACCACACAACTAGATCTTCGCCACTTAAAGATTCATTATCAGCAATATATCTTGGTAAACCTGCCCCCAATTCTGTTTGATTGGGATAATCTCCACCTGCATACATTTCACCAGATTTATATTTTGTAACCCAAAAATGATGAGTTGCAAAACCTGCTTTTTTCCTAATATTTGCACCTTCTACTGCATAAAAAATTGTATTTCCTCCAGGTGTCAACATATATCCAGGAAGAACACCTAAATTATTTTGGTTATCTGCACTAGCAATCATCCATTCTCGACTATGTTTAATATCCAAATCACGCACAGCCAATTTTTCGGTTTTTAGTGGTGTATCTTCTACAGTTATGGCATTTCCTAACGGGTTCTTATTACCCATTGGCAATGCTTCCACATTTATTTCCATCACAGAATTAGCTTGTCCATCTATATCTAAATCTAAGCGATAGTTAAAGAAATGTTGGTGATTAACTCCAAAGATATTTTTAGCTAATAGTCTGCCAAAAGATTTATTTTCAGTTTGTTTTGTCTTTGCTGTTCCTTGAACTAAATCAATACCAGTTAGTTCATTTTCTACTTCTAACGTACCGTCTTGGCGAAATATCCAATTGATACTGTAATCATAGTTGTCGACTGTTGTAATCATTTTCATAACTAATTCACGATTACGACGGACATAATTTTTTTGAGTTCTGTAATTAAAATGTTTCCAGAGAACACCATTATCTCTTTCATAAATACCAATTAATCCTGGTATAGTGAAAGTTTCTCCTTCAATATTAGCAAGAACCGTATTTAGTAAAACTCCATTTTCAGGAATTTCTTTACCTAATTCTAGTTTGTTTGCTAATAAGCCCAGGTTATATTCTCCCACATCAAAGGCATTACGAAATGACCAATTTGGCTGAGGATCACCATAAGGAACTGCCATTTCTGAAAGACTACCACGATATAAAATTGATCTATCTTTTTCACCATCGTGATATTTAACAAGATATAAAACTAAGCCCTCACGAGGGTGCATTAAATAACGAAATTTCCAACTTTGCCAAGTAATTTCATTACCTTGAATTTTGAAACTTGTTCCTTCTGGTTGATTGATATTTAATGGTTTTAGTGATGTAATTAGGCGATTAAAAGCATGAACATCATAATCCCAATTCTCTTGAGAAATAGGAACTATCCCATTATCAACAAAACTATCAACTTCACCTTTATTTAAATTGACTGTAACTAAAACACCTTCTATGGGACGCGCATAAAAATTCCAATGTTTACCTTGATAATAAGATAATGCTCGACAAATTCGATTACCAGATTTGGCTTCTTTATCAGTTAATATTCCTGCTCCCCAACAATTAACTTCTACGTTTTCAATATCTTTAATTCCGCGTTTTTGCATAGCTATTTGCCAACGTAAATCTGATTTTACTACGTCCCTCGCTATTGCATAATCTGCTGATGAAATAGCTGGTTGTCCGTGAGGTATTTCTTGCCAAGACGTGAGATTTTTAGTATTTAAATTAACTGTTCCTATAAAGGTTTTGTTAAGTTCAATTTCATAAACTTGCAAAAAAACCTGGCGTATAAACGATTTACCAGGTGTAAAATTTAAAACTTCTTTTTTGTCAGGTTCTTCTAAAGTAATTATGGGGAAAATGGCGGTTTCACTGAGATTTTTTTGTTCTTTAACTATGGTAACTGCTGTATTAATCTCTATTTCTGTTAAAGGGTTAAGAGGATGAGAAATTAATATTTCCTGAGCCAATACGATATTAGGAAATCCGATAAATATGTTAATGAAAATAATAATGGTAATAGTTAGCTGGCAAAAAAAATTTAGCCTCTTAATCATCTTGCACATTTTTCCAAAAAGTACATTTATTGATTCCTTAACTAAAGATGAGAAACCGTAAGATTAAGAGGATATTTTAAAATTCTAAAATTCTCGTTTTCTCGTTCCCATACTCTGTATGGGAATGAATTCTAGAAGGCTCTGCCTTCAATAACAGTGGAGGCAGAGCCTCTGTGATAGCATTCCCAGTCAGAGACTGGGAACGAGATAACGAGATAATTGTCTCTACTTACTTATATAGAAACTAAACGACGTAAAGATTCAGCCCGACGTTTAGCTACGGTGTTATTAGGTGAAAGTTTGAGCGTTGCTTCGTACATTTCTAAAGCTTGGGCATTCAATTTTTTCTTCTCATAAGCGTGTCCGAGATTATTCAGGGCTGATACATAATCTGGGTTCAATTTGATGGCTTCTTTATAATTACGAATTGCTAAGTCATATTGCTCTTGAGCAAAATAAACATATCCTAAGCCGTTGTAAATAGGAGCAATAGATTCTTCTCCCTCTTCTTGGGCTGCTTTTAGGGATTTTTGAAATAGAGGTATGGCTTGACTAAATACTTTTTTTTCTGAATAGATACTAGCTAATTCATAATATTCTTGAGCCGTACCTTTTTCTTTAGTTAATTTGTTTTTTAACTTATTTAGTGAGCTTTCAAGTTTTCGGGTTTTAAATACTTCACGAAAAACACTTACACCTGCAAATGCAAGTAAACCAACAAAAATTGAGAGATAAACGACGACTAAATTGCTATCCATTTTCTACAAATACAAATTATTAAAATACTCTTTCTATTATCAGTTATTAGGTTCTCTATTTCTCACTAAATTACTACAATCCCCAATATTCTATCCGTTCTTTCAGCCAACCTGTGACTGTATAACGAGCGATCGCTTCATTCACTTTGCGTCTTAACTCATCATATTGTAATCCTTTAGGCATTGCTACAGATAATGGCTCTGCTGAGAATTTAGTTGGCAGTATACGGTACTGAGAATTTGCTTGCACCCAACCACTAATAACGCTGATATCCGCAGCAAAAGCATCTACTTGATTACTTTCTATTTTTTCCCACCCTTGGGCATAAGAATTTACACCGACCAATCCAGCAGATGGTGTAAAATATTTTAAGTATCCAATCGTGCTAGAGTTATTAAGAACGGCTATTTTGCGTTTACTTAAATCTTTTAGTTCCTGAATAGAGGCACTTTTTGTAATTATTGCCGCACCATCATAATAGTAAGGAACACTGAAGCTAACAATGCGAGAACGTGATTCGGTGGCTGTGACTCCCGCAATAGCTAAATCAACTTGATGATTAAATACTACAGGCAAGCGATCGCTATTAGCTACCGATTGCAATTTCGCAGCCTCAGCTTTACCCAACAAATCACTGGCTAAATGTTTAGCTAAATCAATTTCTAACCCTTGCAAATTGCCCTGATCATCCTTAAATCCTAAAGGGCGAAGATTATCTTTAACTGCAATTTGTAAGTAGCCTCGTTGCTGAATTTCCGCCATTGTCGCCGCAGAAGCAGTTAAGTTTCCACTGAGAGAAAACAGACAAAAAATCAAAGACAAGGTAGCGGATAATACCAGATGTAACTTGTTCATAATCGCCCTACGTTTTACTCCAATTAAAAATGCCAAAAAGTTTCTTTATTTTTAATTTTCAATGCTCCGAAGCGGTCATCTGTTACATCCGTTATCCATCCGTTCCCACCTTTATCCGTTAACTGAATTTGCCAGTTCCGCAATTTTAGCAAAGCTTGCAGGATCAAGAATTGCCAATTGTGCCAACATTTTGCGGTTTAGTTCCACATTGGCCTTTTTCAAATTGCCAATCAAGCGGCTGTAGCTTAAGCCGTGTTGTCTAGAGGCTGCGTTAATCCGCGCTATCCACAGACGGCGAAAATCGCGCTTTTTCTTTTTGCGATCGCGGTAAGCACTGCGAAGTGCCTTCATTACCTGTTGGTTGGCGGTTCTAAACAAAGTTGAGTGAGAACCACGGAAACCTTTAGCTAATTTGAGAATTTTATTGCGGCGTTTACGAGCTACATTACCGCGTTTTACCCGAGTCATATCTTATTACCTGTGATCTTTTACAAATATGGAAGCATTAAACGCACGTTAGGTTCGTCCGTTTCATGAACAATTGCCATTTTGGACATATTGCTCTTTTTGCTAGAGGATTTATGCTCTAACAAGTGGTTTTTGAACGGTTTACGGCGGACGATTTTACCGGTACCGGTGACGCGGAATCTCTTCGCCGCAGCCTTGCGAGTCTTTAATTTAGGCATGGAATGGCTTTAATTCAACACAATCTACTATTATATATGAGAAAGTGAAAATTTTATGCAATAACTCAAACTAACATCCTCTAAATCCTTAAATCCTGGATATCCCGATTCAGAAAATTCAGACTTGACAAAACGCAAAATTTGAATTACATTTATGTTATAAGTGGAATTATATCCGCAAATATATATTGATATTTTCTAATTATTCACATCGTTATTTTCACCAGATACCCGACTAGTAATGTGATTACATCAGGACGGTTTGCATGATAAGTTGCAGGTGACAGAACTACAGCCGGACGGCGTTTAAAGGTTGTTGGTGTTGGTGCGATAGCGAAGCGTGACCTAGCGATCGCTCTTTTAGGGTTTACTGATATCCTACAGGAGGCATAACTAGGTCATCTATATGCCGCTAAAAAATTAACTCGTGGTTTCTACTTGCCACTCTTCTGTAGAAAGTTCTGCGGTTTCAATTGCTTTAATACAAAAAGCATTAATATCTCTGGCTGATAAATTTACATTAATAAATACACCATTTTGTAATTGTCTCATATCCCGAAATTCTTGTTCATTTCTGCCAATAAAACGCGGAAACTGCTCAATAATATTTTCAAATTTATCGGAGTCTAAATCAGCTATCACATTTAGAGTTGTTTCTAAAACATCACGCCAACTTTTAACAAGATGTTCTTTACCAAACATTTTAAGCTGCTTAGGAGTTTTACCAATTAGTTTGCTACTAGATATTGGTGTAGTTGTTTGATTGCCAAAGTAAGGCCAAATTTGTAGGAATTTTTCGGCTAGATATACAGTCCTTTTTTCTATATCTTCTCTTTGCCAATTTTCTTTATTCTGAAAATATTTATTGAGTTCTAAATGGCTATCTTTTAATTTTTCTCTTTTTTCAAAGAAATCAGCATTAGATAATTCTGAATTATAAGCTGTAAGAGTTATGTTTCCTAAAGAATGTCGTAGTAAATCATGAGTTATTCCCCAATGTTCTCCTAAATGTTCTTGCCACCATTTAGTTATAGTTTGAGGCATAATATGTTCAATAGAAAGACCTTTAAAAGATACTTGCTCTTTATGATTAAAAGATTCTTCAATTGATTCTAAAATAAATTTAGTTTTTTTAGAACGACCACTACCATATAATTTAACATCCAATAATCTATCTTTAAATTCTGTATCTTTAGGATAATCACGAGTTTGTAAATCTAGTTTTAATCGTTCAACAAAATTAGCATGAGCCAAATTGCTTCCTTTACTAACTTGAGAATACAAAACAGAAAAGATTCTATTTAATCCTCTGGTTTGAACATTACAAATAAATCGGCGAATAATGAAATTTTCTAAAATATGAAAAATACAGATAAAATCTTCTTCTGAGAGTCTATTTTTCGTGTAATCATCATAACAATTAAGTAAAAATGGATACACAGTAGATACATCTAAGCGATTGATTCTTTCAAGACAACGCTGAATTTTTAGATTATTCTCTTTTGCTGGTTCTAAAAGTTTTGCATAATATTCAGAAAATATATATAAATCTTGTAAATAAGCAAGAGCATCACTTTTAATCATTCTGTCTTTAATTTCAAAATAAATTTCATTTTCCCTAACTTCTGCACCACTTTTAGTTAGATAATGACGAATAAATTCTGTGAGATTATCGTTGAGTGTTTCTTGCATTGGTAGCCAATATTTATCATAAGCAGATTTCTGATCATTTGTACTGATTCGCAAGAAGAAATAATTACGAATTAAATCAGCTTGTGTTAAAGGTTCACCGTTAGCATTGAGACTTTCAAAAACCAAATAGGGATTATCATCTGTACTCAAAACAACACTAACAACAGACAAATAACTAGAAATTATTGTTTTTAGTAATCCGAAATCTAAATTACTTTGTCTAATCTTTTTCTCGAAAAATGAATAACATTCTTGAATTTTACATTTTTTCTCTTTAGTTTTAATAATCGCATCATTTATATTATCTTCGTTATTTATTAAAATATAAAATGATTCTCTATTTGCCTGTGTAGGTAGTAATTTATAAATTTCTGGGTCTTTCTGGTATTGATTAATCAAAAATTTATTATGTAGTTCTTCCGCTAATTGATTGTTACTATCTTTGGATTTATCTCGTAAAGCACAAAGGAGAATAAAAATAGTAGTTAAACGTTGTTGTCCATCAATTAATAAATATTTACTTACCCCTTCTGGAATAGCAGAAGTTGGCATAGTAACGATAGAACCCATAAAATGGGGACGGGGATTCTCTGTAGTACATAATTCTAAAATATCATTCCATAATGCTTCCCATTGTGATTTTTTCCAACTGTATGGTCTTTGAAATAAAGGGACAATATACTGTTTATCACCTTGAATAATCTCTCTTAGCTTGGTTTCTGAAGCTTGCATACTAGATGTACCTTGATTGATTGAATAGTTATTTTGTTAGTATAAAACAGTCTTGTATAAATGGGACAACTTAGCGGAACAAAATTAAATATCAAAGATATCCAGGGAATAAATTCCCTGTCTAATAGCTAAAGTCGGTTAAAACCGACTCATGAAAAAATGCAAATTTCTGTTATTTATATTTAAAATTTGACTAGTTTATCGGTCAAGGGAAAGATCCTTATGGAAGCCGGAAAGATATCTGTCGCACAAGCTAAGTTAAAAATGACCCTTTGGAACGCAGAAGCAGAAGCCACTACAAGTAGTGATTTTTACTTGTTGCTGGAAGAGATAGGTTTAACTGAAGAAATTGTAACGAGATTATACCAACTTATGAGCATTGGTGACAAGTTAAGGCTGTAAGTCTTTTGTCAAGCGGTTTTTGGATAAT
>JBAXRM010000130.1:0-12902 GCA_037131225.1 Nostocales cyanobacterium ELA583
ATTACTTTTGACTTTTGATTTTTGACTTTTGACTTCCGCAAAGCGGTACTAGTGTCATGAAGTTTTCGCCATTTATATAATAATTCCATTTTGCGACTCCCTTCTAGTAAGGGTTTCAAGACGTGAATTTAAGGGTGGCGAAAACTTCGTGACAGTAACACCATTTCACCTCAGTCCGCCATAAAACTGATAGCTTTGACAAGGATGGTTAATTTTTAAACCGATATTCTGTGCCGACTCTTAGCTGATTGCCATTATAGCGGGGAGTCATTAACAAAGAAGAGTCGTAGGGATTTGGTAAATCAGGTGTGCGAAGATACGGATCATTTGTTGTTTGTTGAGCCAGAGCATCATGATAAAGGGTATTTACTAACTCAGCATCTTTAGTGATTTCATTGTCAGGAAAGGCAGCGCCAAATTTTTTCCTAGATCCAATGAAAGAATCTACTTGACGTTTTAAACTGCGATTTTCGTAAAAATTAGGGTCATTGCGAAAATAAGCTCGCTCAAAAGTATTACTGGTTGTTTCTGTGTGAGGTGTTTCGGTTTCAGCTTGAGCAACGGGCGAAAAGGCGAAACTAGTAGCTAGAAGTACCAGTAATCCACTCAAAACCGGAAATTTTATACCCATATTCTCAACTCCTCAATTTTTGGATGAATCTTAATTTATGCTTAATTTGGTAACTCTATTGAGTTTCAACTTTGGTGTAACACAACTTTTAATGGTTTGTAATGTCTTATTCCACTCAAACCCCCAGTAACCTAGATATTTGGGCAGCTACTACTGATTTAACTGCTCTCCGTCACAAGCTACTAGATTTATTTTGCCAGTTGGCGTATCAAGAAGGTGATTTTGTTCTTTCCTCTGGACAACGTAGTTCTTACTATATTAACGGTAAACAAGTCACACTCCATCCCCAAGGTGCTTTGGCTATGGCCAGATTATTGTTACCACTGTTGCCGGAAGATACCCAGGCTGTAGCCGGGTTAACTTTGGGTGCTGACCCCATTGTATCAGCAGTAAGTGTAGTTTCCGTGTACGAAAATAGACCGATACCAGCTTTAATTATTCGTAAGGAAGCTAAGGGACACGGGACAATGGCTTACATTGAAGGTCCCAGTTTACCCCAGGGTGCAAAAGTCGTAGTTTTGGAAGATGTGGTAACAACTGGACAATCTGCACTCAAGGCTGTGGAGCGGCTACAGGCGGCTGGTTATACCGTAGATAGAGTAATTTCCCTGATAGATCGATTGCAGGGCGGTGGGGCGTTATATGAGTCGGCTGGGTTGCAGTTTGAAGCTTTATTTACAATTGAGGATTTTCAGCAACGGTATCGAGAAATTAATTTATAAGAGGAGTCAGTAGGGGCGTATAGCAATACGCCCCTACTCAACCACGAAGGCGCGAAGGAAGAAGGAAATTTGTCTTCTGTTTCCTAACTCATGAAAACGAGTTAGAAATTCTGGCAATCAGATTGGTAATTTCCTGGTAATATCGCGTGTTTCCTGACTGAGAATAAAGATCAGCAGATTTGCGTAAATCAGCAATTGCTTCTAGCTGATTCCCCAAATTTCGATGTATGTCTGCTCTAACTAAATAGGCTAGGGAATAACGTGGTTGCAATTGTATTGCTTGATTTAAATCTGTTAATGCGGTATTTAATTCTCCCAATAGAAAGCGACTACGACCCCGATTAAACCAGTCCTCAGCTACCTTAGGGTTAATGCTGATTGCTTGAGTATAATCTGATATGGCTTTTTGATAGTCTTCTAGGGCATAACGGGCATTAGCGCGATCGCTATAAAAGACAGCAGACTGGGAATCTAATCGTAAGGCTTCAGTAAAATCACTAATTGCTCCAGTAAAATCGTTAGCTATATAACGACTACTGCCGCGATGATAATAAGCAGCTAAAAAATCAGAATCTATCTTTAAAGCTTGGTTATAGTCTTGAATTGCTGTTTGGATATTACCTAACAACTTGTGAGCATCACCCCGTTTGCAATATGCTGGGGCAAATTCTGGGGACATTTCTATTGCTTTGGTATAGTCTGCAATGGCACTAATAAAATCCTGCATAGCTTCCTGTACCCTACCCCGTCCATAGTAAGCTGTAGCTAAACGAGGGTCAATTTGTAATGCTTGATTATAATCAATAATCGCATTTTCATAATTTCCCATTTGGTGATGTGCATTGGCTCGAAAGCTATATACTAAAGCTAGTGTGGGATTAATTTGTAATACTTGATTATAATTAGTAATTGCATTTTCATAATCTCCCAAATTGCTATAGGCTAAACCCCGTTCAGAGTATGCTTGAATATCATCAGGAACTATTTTTAATGCTTGATCAAAATCAGCGATCGCTTGGTGATAATCTTGAATACGGGCATAAACTAAACCCCGATTGTAGTAAGCTGCACCAAATTTAGGATTAATTTCTAGAGAACGATTATAATTATGAATAGCATTTTGATATTCTTGCAAAGCATAATAACTATTACCACGATTATGGTATGCTTCAGATAAATTAGGATTTATCTTGATAGCCTGGTTATAATCAGCAATTGCTTTTTGATAATTGCCTAAAATATGAAAAATATTCCCGCGATTAATATAAGCCATCGCAAAACTAGCATACAATTCTAAAGCCCCATCAAAATTAGTAATTGCTTGTTGATAATTACCATTATGATAATGATCTAAACCCTGTTGGTGCAAAGCATTAACAACATCAAAATTTATATTTTTATTCATGGGTTTTATATATATAGCAATAGTATTTGAATTTTGAAACCTCTAAGTATTTGTAGGGTGTGTTAGGCATAGCCGGAACGCACCTTAAGCTCGAAAAACGGTGCGTTACGCTGGCACTAACGCACCCTACAGTGGTTAAAATTTATCACATATCATGTAGGATTACTATAGTTTAACTTATGAGTACAGCTTCCTGTTGAGATTTTTTAGGTAAATTAACCATTTCTCTTTCCCGGTTGTGTAAGGACGTTAACATCAAATCATCACGGTGATGCCAAATTGCAAATATTTTATCTCTACCATCATTTAGGGTTTCTAAATCAATTGTATAACTATCATTGATTTGTTGTAATTTCAAACCCAACAACCCTAAAAGTCGGCTTAATAGTTTAATTCCAGAAACGGATTCTTTACCTCTAACTAAATCAATTCCTAAAGCTCTTTTAATGTGTTTACTACTTTGTCCAGCCACATTTTTTAACCAAATTAAATCAGCATCATTTTCCTTAAATACCCTTTCTGGTTCCAAAATTTGCAACATTCCTAAAGCCCGCATAGCTTCTACCTTGAGGGTATAAGTTCTTAAATCTGGGAGAAAAACCTGACCTTCACCCCACAATAACTGCTGACTCCATTCTTGCTGATCTTTAACATGAAAATATTCACTTTCATGAGTTAGGTAATAGTGAATTAATAATTGTCCATAATAGCCCTTTTCATCCTGTAATTTGAGTTGGGGAGTAACTAAAATCCCATATCTTTGTCTGAGGATATATTTATCAACTTGATGACGTTCTGCATTACTGAGAGAATGTTTAGTTAATAGTTGTTCATATCCTACATAATCAATATCTTTAGCAGTAGCTACAGAATTTGCAGCTGATAATTGATTTTGCTGTTTAATTTCTTTGATTTTGCGTTTAATTTCTTTGGATTTTTGTAAACTTTGCGCCCAATCTTTTTGGACTTTAACAATTTCCACAATTAACCGTTTGCGATTTTCTAAATCACTAGGTTCAGTGGCAAAAAATGCTAAACGTAAATCACGAAGAATATTATTTTGCACTTCATTACTTCGCATTTGAATTTGATGTCCATCAGTTATCAATCCATCTTGCATTGATTGCCGATAAAGAGAAATAGAAGCATTGACTCTGGCAGCTAATTTTGCCCAAGTGCGTAAATGAATAGGATCATAAACTAGAGGTAAATCTACATCTATTTTATGTAATGGACTTAATAAAGCTAAATTTTCTTTTTGATTTTCTTGATACCAATGAGATAGCAACCGATAATTTGTACTTCCGCTGCCAATTAAGCCAATACCGCGTTTAGCACACCAAACAATACGGGGGACATTATCCCGCACTCTTGCTAAGGCTTGACGGGCTTCTGAGTCAGGAATCACCCCTTGAAAAATGCCATAAACTCTATCAAAATGTTGGACATCAATACTAATTCCCGTTCCCAAACTAGGGGTAACAAAAACAGTATCATAATCAGTTATTTTCTGATTAATAGCAGCGATAAAATCAACGGCTGCATGGCCAGGTGTATTCGTAGTATGACTGCTAACTACTAAGGTTTCTGGAAATTCTCTTCTAAGTTTTTGTAAACGTTCTTTCAAATAACGTTCAATAGTTTCACAACTGTAACGTCCACAACGACTATCAGTAGTTACATAGCATTTTCTTCCAGCAATTAAATCTAATTCTAATTGATGAATTAGGGGTGTAGGATTGGGTGAATCATAAAAAGTAGTATCCCAACCTTTTTCCGGTTTCCATTCATTGATAACTACCCAAGGAGTTAATTTAATTCCTGCTAAAGTTTGTAAATATTCTAAAGATACATCTGATAAATCGGCATCTTGAGCAATTATTAAACCTCCAGTTGTCAGAACCGTAGAAATTAATTGTTGGAAAACGCGGAGAATTTTTACCCGTTTTTGTTTACAGGTATTACTATTGAGCAAATGCCATAAAGATTGCTCAACTTCGTCTAAAATTAATATTGCTCCCTGCCAATCTTCAGGTTTCAATTTCCAAATTGAATCTACACATAACCCCAAAGAAGGTGTAACTGGTAAAGGGCATTTAATAGGTATTTCATCAGATTCTATACTCCATGCTGCATGGTCAATTCCCCATTGAATGCCGATTTTTTCACATAAAAACCGTCCTAAAATGATTCTATGAGTAATTAATAAAACTGGTTGATTGCGGCTTTTTGCTTGTTGAACAATACTTTGTAATGCTGTAGTTTTACCTGTGCCTTTGGCTGATTTTACTCCCACTAAGCCAGAAGTAGGAAAGGCAATTTTTCCCAAATAAGAACGGTTAACAATAAGTGCTGCGGGAATTGTTAACTCTGTATGGGGTTTGGTTTGGGCAATATAAATATCTAAATCTAGACTTTGACGATAAATTTTATCAAAGGCTGTGACACCTTTAGCAATAATAAATTCATCAACTCCTTTTTCTTTTCCTGGCAGTTCGACAACTTTAACAGGGCAGTTTTGTTGTTGAAATAAACAACCCATTTGGGAAATAGCGTTATTCACAGCCGCAATTTTTTTTGCTTGAGTTTCAAAATCAAAACAAATATAAAAGTTGCGTTTTGTAGTTGTAAATGCTGCTAAGTCGGGGATTAATTGCCGACGGGTAACTTTGCCAAATTCATCTTTAATAACTCGATAACCGCTAGTAATACCAGGAACAGCAATAGCAGCATATCCTTGGCTTAAAAGGGCTGCGGCTTTTTTCACACCTTCGCAAATAACAATAGATATTTTATTTTTAATTACCCATGACCAAAAATCTTCGGCTTCACCATCATGATTAATAGTAATATTTTCCGGTAAATTTAAGTTGTAACGTTGTCCAACTTGTTGCCAAATTTCTAAGGATATGCGTAAACAAAAGATGCGTGTGGGTGTGCTGGGAGGATGTTCATATTTAATTGATTTGCCTTTTTGATTTTGTCGCGGTTGGTTGGGTTTAAAACATCCCCATTCCATCTTCTGCCAGTTATTGAGGGGGTCTAGTCCAGAACACCACCAACCACCTTCTGTAATGTGGCTATAACGATGTAACCAAGCATTTTTAATCATCCCTGTATTGGTACGAGGGAGTTGGTCGGAAATTAACAGATACTCATAAGCATTAGTGCCTTGAAGCGATTTAAAATTTAAACGAATTAAGTCTGAGTTTATACCACTACTCTTGACTAATTCTTCAAGGTGTTGTGGATGTAAAGAATGGAGATGCATAAGCTGAAGCACCTAAGGAATATAATAAGATCAAAACCTTAGCATGGCTAAGGGAATTTTTAATAAAAGAAATTCTAAAATTTCAGTGTTATATTTTTTACTTTGTTTTGATAAATACCTCTGTGAATATATCAAGCTGTGTTTATGGCTATGAAACCGTAAAAACAATAAGTTTGTATTGTGATATTTATACACATATAATTTTTGTTTATAGGTATTAGCTATTTTTAGTCAGATAGATTCAGGATAACTATTACAGCGGTTTCCGCTCCTATGAGGTACATCTTAGCCCCCTCATCGCTTGCGGGGAGGGGGTTGGGGGTGGGGTTTTTGTACCTCATAACACCGGGAAGTGCTGTATGATATGAATAATAAACATGAAAATCTCTGGTAGGTACATTTATGAAAAACCTTTATGGAGAAACTGATCCTAGAGATATTCCCATCTACTCCATTAGTGATGCTGCAAAATACTTACGCATTCCGGTAGGGACAATTCGCTCTTGGACAGTTCCAATTCCAAATGGTTCTAATTTCTTAAAACCACTAATTGTAACTCAAGATATTAAACCTAAACTCCTTTCATTTACTAACCTCGTTGAAATTCATGTTCTTAGAGCTATTCGTAAACACCACCAAATGCAACGAGACAAGGTAAGAATGGCTCTTGATTATATTGAGGAGAAGTTTCAAGCATTACATCCATTAGCCAGTGAAAAATTCTCAATAAATGGGGTTGACTTATTTATAGAAAGATATGCTTCTTTCCTTAATGTCTCAGAAGATTGGCGAATAGATTTGAAAAGCAGTTTTAATACTCATTTTCAACGCATTGAGTTTGATAAAAATGGATTTGCTATGAAACTTTTTCCCTTCACTGGTTCTCAAGAGGAAAAGAACCCCCGCATTGTCGTAATTGATCCTAGAATTGCTTTTGGTCGTCTTGTGATTGCTGAGACAGGAATTCCTACTATTGTTTTGGCTCAAAGATTAAAGGCTGGTGAATCAATTCAGGATCTGGCTTATGACTATAATTGCGATAGCCTGAAAATTGAGGAAGCTATCCGCTGTGAATTATCTGCTGCATGAGTAAACCTGAATCAATCATATTTTTTATTGATAGATGCTTAGGTACAGGAACTGTTCCAGAAAAACTGCGCCATGCAGGTATTCAAGTGGAAATTCATGATCAACATTTTGGTCAAGGCACTCAAGATGTAGACTGGCTAACAGAAATAGGTCAAAGAGGCTGGGTTGTTTTGACTAAAGATGATAGAATCAGCAGAAACAAATTAGAAAGAATTGCTGTTGCTCGCGCTCAAATAAAAATGTTTATTTTAACTTCCCAAGGTTTAAAAGGGGAAGAAATGGCAGAAATATTTATCAAAGCAACTACAAGTCCAGCGCTAACTTTCTCTTGTGCATGAGTCCCTATTTCTTGATCTATTATCTTCACAATTCCTATTTCATCTATAATTCCAGCGATTATCCCTAAATGGTCAATGTCTTTAACGTCTACTTGTAGTTCTGTTTTCACTTCCTTCTTCCTTCAGTTCACTTAAATTAAAATACCTTTTTTCTGATTTTACCTGCTGAATGTGGGCTACAGGGTTTCTAATTTAATTACTGTATCTCATTCAAGTGTGTACCGCTATAACCACTTTATCTATTCATTAATGTTGCCACAAATCTTAACCCAAATTCTTCCTCGAAAATGCCTTTTTTGTAATCTAAACTCCACATTTCCAAGGTACATTCATCTGCAATTAATGATGGAAATATAAACATTTTAAACTCTTTGAAATTAGGAAAATATTCACTGTGAATATGAGAAATAGCACCTATCTGTCTTCTGTCTAAAGCCACAGCTAATCTTAAAATGGCACTAAGTTGATTAACCATTTGCTTATGTTCTCTGTGGAGTAGATTTCGATAGCTATCATGTTTTTTCTTAGGTGGAGATTTGCGATGATAACGGGCTATATTGGCAATAATTTCGATTTCGGTTTCGTTATAACCGAGTAATTCACCATTTCTAATTAAGTAGTATGAATGTTTGTGGTGTGCTGAATGGCTGATATAGTGACCACAATTGTGTAAAATCGCAGCAGCCCATAGTAATTGACGTTCATCTCCACCCCAATGATGTATTTGTCCTTGGGTTTGGTCAAATAAACTGAGGGCAAATTCGGCAACACGCTCGCTATGTTCTAAATTAGTCTGGTATTTCTTGGCAGTTTTTAATACACTGCGTTCTCGAATGGAACTTTGAAACCGCAGTCTGTTATCAATAAAACCATGTGTCAGCATCCAATCTACAATTACACCTTCGCGCAGAGATCGCTCACAGACTGTTAAAGATTCTACGCCTAACAAAGTCATGGCTTCCTGTAAAATTACTGCCCCTGAAAGTATCACTTCTGACCTTTTTTCTGGCATCCCGGTGATCGCCCCCCGTTCTACATTAGTCATCTTCCGTAAACGATTTACCCAGGTTCGCAAGTCTTGTAAACTGAATTGATAGCCGTTGAGAGTAGTAGGAACAAGTCCTAATTTTTCCCGTGCGTGGATGGTAGCAATGGTTTCTATTGTCCCAGATGTGCCGATTAACTGGGGAGAATCGCCAATTTTGAGTTTTCCTTGGATTTCTTCTACAGCCCGTTCTAACATTCCTCTAGCATAAGCTTGCAGATATCTAAATTCGCTTTCGCTGATGGGATCTGATTTGACTAATTCCCCTGTTAAACGCACTGCACCCACTTTTGTACTGGTAAGACTACGGGGTTCTTCACTGTCTCCTAAAATCAATTCTGTAGAACCACCACCAATATCAATAATAATGTGGGATTTGTTGTTAAATTCCATTCCCGATAATACACCTAAATAGATGCGTCGGGCTTCTTCCGGTCCGGAAATTAAGTCTACGGTTAAACCGACTTCAGTTTCTACTTGGTGAAGAAAATCGTTACCATTGGGAGATTCACGGACGGCACTAGTAGCAACCGCGACGATACTATCTACGCCTAAACTATTGGCAAGGGTTTTAAATCTTCCCAAACAAGCGATCGCTTTACTCATCACTTCTGGTTTTAATTCTCCAGTCATCAAATTGCGATCGCCTAATCTTACTGTTTCCTTTTCTCTAGCAATAATAGTAAAAGATGGTAGGGTAGCTTCAATTTTTACTACCACCATGTGCAAAGAATTTGTACCAATATCAATGGCTGCAATCATCTGGTTTTTCTGAACTGATTGATTGGGTATATTTCCTGTGTTAGCCGGGATTAAATTTACCATCTTTTTGTGCTTGTGAATAGATGAATAGAGACTAGTAGTCTGTCAAATAAATTTTGACGGATAAGAAACGAACTACGTTCGCGGAGCGTCCCGGAGGGATATAGGAACGAAAGACACGAAGGAAGAAGGAAGAAGGAAGAATCAAAATGGCAACGAATGAACCCGTCAATTAGTTCTTGACAGACTACTAGAGGACAAATAGCAAATAAGGATATTCTATAAATGTAAAGATATGTTAAATCATCAAAAATGTTAGAAACACCAAAAACCAACCCAGAACCATTATGGCTTGTAATTATCCAGTTATTACGCTGGAATAAACCCGAAGGTAGATTAATTTTGATGATTCCTGCATTATGGGCTGTGTTTCTAGCCGCTGCGGGTAAACCACCTCTACCTCTAGTAGGAGTGATTATTTTTGGCAGTATCGCCACCAGTGCGGCTGGATGTGTAGTTAATGACTTATGGGACAGATATATTGATCCCCAGGTAGAGAGGACAAGCAGCCGCCCTTTAGCATCTCGCGCCCTTTCCGTTCAAGTTGGCATTGTAGTGGGCATAGTCGCCCTTGCCTGTGCCGCAGTTGTCGCTTTCTATCTTAACCCTTTAAGCTTCTGGTTGTCTGTAGCCGCAGTTCCGGTAATTGTCCTTTATCCTGGCGCAAAGCGGGTATTTCCTGTTCCCCAATTGGTGCTTTCTATTGCTTGGGGGTTTGCGGTGTTAATCAGTTGGAGTGCAGTGACAGCAAATATTACAGCGCCGACGTGGTTACTTTGGGGGGCAACGGTACTATGGACATTAGGATTTGATACCATTTATGCCATGAGCGATCGCATAGATGATCAACGCATTGGCATTAATTCTAGCGCTTTATTCTTTGGAAAATATGCCTCTGTAGCCGTTGGTATTTTCTTCATTGGTACGGTTATTCTTTTAGGTGGCGTAGGTTTCTTAGTTAATTTAAATATTAGTTTTTGGATTAGTTTAATTCTCGCTACTATTGCCTGGATTTGGCAAATTATCCGCTTACAACAGCCAGAAATACCTAACCCTGCTTACGGAGAAATGTTTCGCCAAAATGTCTGGATTGGTTTTTTAATTTTAGCCGGAATGATTGTTGGTTCTTTTTAATTTTGTAGTCAATTTAACCAAATCAAAATTTTTATGTCAATCTAACTCAGGCTAGATTCAAATTTATCAGGACGATTGTTTTCCAGGTTGGGATATTAATCTACAAGCTAGATAAAAACCAACCTTATGAAGCAATCTATTTTTGTTAAACTCGCTATAATAACTTTACTATCTATTAGTAGTTTAGGTCTAGTTATTGGCGGTTTTTGGATTAGTAAAGCTTCTAGTAAAAATAAACAATTACAGTTAATTACTGATACATCACAATACCAAGAAATTCGTAATCATAAATGGACTGATATTCAACAAATTCAATATT
This sequence comes from Nostocales cyanobacterium ELA583, assembly GCA_037131225.1. Lineage (GTDB taxonomy): Bacteria > Cyanobacteriota > Cyanobacteriia > Cyanobacteriales > Nostocaceae > Dolichospermum. The sequence goes on from JBAXRM010000130.1 coordinate 10,777, forward strand.
TTCCTCAACAAATTTCTACTGATACTCAAGTTTTGCAAATGGCTTATACTTCTGGGATAACGCCTGGAAGTAGTTCTTTACAAATTCGTCTCAAAGAACCACAAGCAAAGATTAAAAACCTACTGACACAATACAAAAAAATCTCTCAGCATCAATATCAGGGTGGGAATACAAATAATCATAGTAATCAACCTAATGGCATACCAACAACGTTTTTTTATACTAGCGATGCAGAAATAGAAAGCTTTCCTAGCAGCTATGAAATATTGGTATTAAGAGCAGAAGATAAAAGTCAACCTGGTTCTAAATGGAATCATGGTAATAGTAGTGGAGTTGCAATTGATGTTGCATCTTCAGAAATAGTTTATTGGGCGGAAAAATGGTAAAGATGTCTTAAAAGAAAAACTCCTTTCTTTACACATCCTAAATATTGGGGGGCGTTTATTTTTCTGGAATTAACAGATTAGTTGTGAGAAATGCAGGATATAAATTTTCTGCTGCAAACTCCGATTCTAATAAAAAAAACCATCCTGTTCGCGGAGCGTGGCGTTAGCCATAAATCCTCAAATCTTGGATATCCTGGCTTCGCTATCAGACAATTTCCTTTCATCAACAGCGTTAAAATCTCTCTCGCCATCCCTTTATCTTATGTCGTAACTCTGCACCCAACCAGTGATCAAACTGGGGATATAGTGGTAAACGTGGGACTAATTCCCAGCCCCCAGACTCTAAAATACTTCTCACTTCCTCTATCTGTAAATGGGGATAATCAGGATTAACTTCATCTTTGGGACCTATTCCCCCCAAATCTCTAGCCCCAGCAGATATACAAGCAAGTAACCAATTTCCATCTTCAACTAAATTTGGGGGAATCTGAATTATTATGTCTGCTGGTAAAATTTCCCGCGCTTTAGCAATAACTTCCGGTAATTGATGGGGATTAAATGGTGGTGCGTCAAAGGTTTGCAGAGTTCCGGGGCTATGGGGTTGAAGAATTACCTCTTGAATATGATGGTAATGGGCATGAGATTCAGAAATAGCCGCTAAAGTTTCCCACCAATCGGCCTCAGTTTCCCCTATTCCTAAAAGTAACCCCGTAGTAAAGGGGATTTTTAACTCTCCAGCCCATTGTAATTGTTGCGATCGCACTTGGGGCAATTTACTCGGTGCATGACGATGGACAGTATTTAATAGTTTTGGTGTCAACTGTTCCAACATTAACCCCATTGACACATTCACAGTTTTAAGTTTTTCCATTTCTGCCCAACTCAGTGGACCAATATTAGTATGAGGTAAAAATCCCATTTTTAGTGCTAATACACACAAATCATAAATTCGTTGAAACCACGCTTCCCGCCTTGCTGAATGGGGATGAACCTCACCACTAAGCATGAGGATTTCACAGAAATTTTGATTTTTGAGTTGTAATAAAGTTTTTTCAGCTTCCGCAAGAGTCAACCAAGGACTTTGACCCGGTTCGGTGCGAAAGTTGCAGTATGTACATCTATTAAAACATTCATAAGTGGGAACAACCGTATAAGCAGGGCTATAGGTGACAATATTTTGATTAGATAGAGACATATTGAGCAATTCAAAATTCAAAACAAGGAAATCCAGTCCTAGCAAACATTTTGGCAATTCATTATATACAACTCAAGCCCAGATTAGTAGGGGCGCAAGGCTTGCGCCCAGATTACCAGATTAGTAGGGGGCGGCAAGGCTTGCGCCCAGATTACCAGATTAGTAGGGGCGGCAAGGCTTGCGCCCAAGAATTCAATGATCAGTTAGTTTCCGAGAAAATTAAAAATTGTTACAAAAAAAATAATCTTGAAAAACCTTACTCTGTCTAGTTTATTGCCATTTTGATTACCCAGTTGGCAAGATTTATTAAAAAATATTACGAAAACCCCTTTACAAATCGAAACATATCCCCTAAGATAAGTTCATCAGGTAGAAACGCCTACCAAAACATACATAACTCAAACGCAATTATAAACACATGACCACAACTTTACAACAGCGCGAAAGTGCTAACGTATGGGATAACTTCTGTGAATGGATCACCAGCACAGACAACCGGATTTATATCGGTTGGTTCGGCGTTCTCATGATTCCTACCCTGTTAG
>JBAXRM010000131.1:0-12876 GCA_037131225.1 Nostocales cyanobacterium ELA583
ATAATTCTTGTTGTAGTGCCTAATTTTATTATCACTACATATTTACCACTACCGAAAACCCAAAATTTACAATAAATCTGATTATAATGATGTATGGGCGGGTAATATGCTCACTCTACAAAAGTTCACCATTAATAGGTGTAAAAATGGAAACCACAAATAAAAAACAAGCTTTGTTAAAAACGATTTATGAACGGCTAGAACAAGTTTATGAAGATGTTTTAGAACTATTAAATATTTCTGAGAGTGAAGATACAGAGGACATTAGAGATGCAGTTGCTGAATTAGAAGATGCAAAGGTAAACGGTACAATATCTTGGGAGCAGTATAAGCAAGAATTAAAATCATGAATTATGAAATTGAATTTACCAGGGGTGCTGTAAAACAACTTAAAAAACTACCAACTGATATTAAGGATTTGGATTATGATAAATATTACACAAAATCAACTACAAAAACTGTATGAAATTGATGATTATCTCTGGTTGGAAGAAACTATTAAGCTTCTAAAAACAAAAAATTTAGAAAATTTAGACTTAGAAAATTTAACTGAGGAGTTAGAAAGTTTGGGAAGAAATGATTTAAACAAAGTGAGAAGTTTATTAAGACAAATTATAATTCATATTTTACTATTAGAATATTGGCAGGAAGAATATGATCGAAACCATCGGCATTGGCAGGGAGAAATAATCGCTTTTAGCGCTTTTAGAGATGATTTAAACAATAGCTTAACTACTACATTAAAAAATAAGTTAGTTCAAGAATTAGATCATATTTACAATGTTGCTTTGAAAGTTGTTGTTCAAAAGACAGGATTAGCATCAAATCTATTCCCTGATAATTGTCCCTATTCTTTAGAACAATTATTCGATGATAATTGGTATCCTTAAAAGTAACTGGATTTGATACAGCGGTTCTTGGTTAAGTGAAATACAAGGACTTCAGCTATCAAAAAGATGTGCTATGATCATCAAATAATGTTTATCAAAAAAGGTTATGATATATGGAATCTTTAATAATAAATAAAATTTTAGAAAAAGTTAAAATATTTCTACAAACAACCTATCACGATAATTTAGATAAAGTTATCTTGTTTGGTTCTCGTGCTAGAGGTGATCATCATTCTGATTCTGATATAGATATATTAATTGTTTTAAAAGAACCTTTTAACTATTCTCAAGAAGTTGAAAAGACTAGCATTTTTATTTCTGAAGTATCTTTGGAATTTGACTTAGTTATTTCTCGAGTTTTTGCTGAAGCTAAGGAGTTCAACTTGAAAAATACTCCTTTTTTTATGAATGTTAGAAAAGAGGGGATTACTTTGTGAATAATGAACAAAAATATTTATTAATTAAGGCAGAAAGGAGCTTAAATGCAGCTAAAGAATTAAATGAGAAAAGTTATCCTGAATTTGCGACTTCTCGATGCTATTATAGTATGTTTTATGTAGCAGAAGCTTTGTTATTAAATGAAAATTTATCTTATTCTAGTCATGCTGCTGTTATTTCTGCATTAGGTAAATATTTCGTAAAAACTAATAAAATTCCGATTAAATATCATCGTTATCTCATTGATGCTCAGGATCAAAGAAATAGAGGTGATTATGATGTCAACCCAGATTTAACCAAGGAAGACGCTGATAGATTGATTGTCCAAGCGGAAGAAATGTTAAATTTTACTAATCAATATTTAAATCAACAGACTTAGATTATGTTAGTCTTTAAGGAAAGGGCGTAGTTTACCTGTATGAAATTTACGGATGTTACCCAACATTTCTGATATTTTGTTGGTCTGCACTATTGCTTAACCCAACCTACATTTCTAAGACTCTTAAAATTGACTTATTAAAGTATCTATTTGATAACTGTTTATCTTGCTAACTGATGCTTGTGCTAAAGCTACCTTATCTTCATTATTCAAAATTACTCTGCCATAAATACGAGGTAATAAAGATTGCCATTGCACATTTCCTAAATTATCTACTAGAGAAATATCTATAGTATCGCTAATATCTAAGTCTTCCATTAACAGATTCATAGCTATACTAGATAAAAACATTTCTGCATCTTCAATAGTAATATTACTTGTGTGGATAATGAGGGTAATTTTTTCATTTTTTGGATGAGTTGCTAATGATTGAATTATCTCTTGTAACTCAAAACCAAGTTCATCTTCTGATTGTGTCCAATCTGGGAATATTAATAAGTTAATTTCTTTGAGATTCAAGGATAATAACGTTGCGTTAATTAAAGCCTCACTAACAATTTTTGCCATCTTTGTCCAAGAAAACTTTTTAGCTTGTGCTAAACCTGCGCTAATTAAAGCATGACGTACACCAGGTTTTTGCACTTCACAAAGGGCATTTTCTAATTCTTCTACGTCATCATCATTAACATATATTGCTGCTTTTCCTGCAACTTCAGGAATTGAAGCATTAGCGCAGGTAATTACTGGACAACCACAAGCCATTGCTTCAATTACAGGCATTCCAAAACCTTCATATTTAGAAGGATATACTAATGCTACTGCACCAGAGAAAGCTATTACTAATTCTTCATCACTCAATTGCAGCATATTTACAGCAGTACCTATAGTAAAACTTCTTAATTCTGGTGCTAATACTCCATTACTACCTGTGATAACAATATCAAATCCACAGCTACTAGTAAGTTGTGAAAAAGCACGGAAGAATAAAATACTATTTTTATAACCACCAGTGGCAACTAAGAGAAAATATGGTTTAGTTATTCCATACTTAATTTTAAAAGCATTAATATCTTCTTTAGTAGCGGGTGAAAAGGTACTACTAACTCCGCAATATGCGATAGTGATGGATTCTTTTGGTATGTCGCTAAAATATTTAACTAAGTCATTGGCTGTATTCTCAGATATGGCTATGTATGCGGATGATTGTTTAATGGCTTGATGTTTTTCTTGCCACATAGGTTGATTTATATTCCAACCCATTACTTCAGGAATCATGTCATAAGCGATAAATACTGATGGTGTTGTTGTAGGAGTGGTGTAGTATGAGGAGATAAATAAATCTGCCCCTTCTTGATCACACACCTCTTGAAGCATTTCCCTATCTGCATCTATGTTATTATAGTCATATTGCTGCACAGGACGGTATCTAATACCTGATATTTTTGGGGCTGTATCTCCACGATCAAGCACTATAATATGTTGAGCAAATTCGCTTTTAGCCCATTCTTTCAGTAAAGACTTCCATACTCTGGCTATCCCTGTTTGGTATAACTGAAAAAATACTCCATCTATTACTATTATTGGAACGATGACAGAGACAAGCTGCAAATTTTTTGGTTTATTTGTTTGATCTGGTAATAACCCTCGTTCAATCAGATATACAGTTTCTTGTATCATCCTTTCTTCCGAAAACATCTTCTGTGATCTCTCTAGGCAAGCCTGACCGATAGACTGACGCAACTGCGGATTTTTCACCCATTCTTCAATAGTTATTACTAACTCTTTAATTGTCGCTTGTGAATCAATTTTAGGGTCTGTAAGCAGCTTACCAGTTTCACCTAGTTCTTCTGGAATTCCACCAACAAATGAAGCAATAACTGGCAATCCTTTTGCCATTGCTTCCATAACTGACAATGGCATTCCTTCGGAATCTGAAGGTAATATAAAGATATCACTGGTGTCAAGTAAATTGATAATGTCCCAACGTTGGCCTAAAATCTTAACCTTGTTGCTTACTCCTAGATAATTTAATTGTTCTTTAACTTGATTTCCTATATTTCCGATTATTGGTCCTGCCCAAATAAAGTATATTTTTTCCCAGATTAAACTCTTTTGCAGTTTTTCAATAGCTGCTATTTGATATAAATGACCTTTCATGGAATCTATACGGGCTGCTGTGAAACATATAATTGCATCTTTAGGAATAGACAACTCTTGACGCAAATGCTCTCGAACTGAGTTATCAACAGAATGAAAATATTCTAAAGGTCTTCCAATATAAATTACTCTTCCCTTACCTTTAGGTAGTCCAAAAAAATTATGAAGTGATTCTAAATTTTCAGATGAGACTGCTATTATATCTACTGCTTGATCATAAATAAATTTCAGAGTATTAAATATATTAGGCGTTAGTAATCTTGTTAAATAACTACCAGCAGAACCAGTTACACAAATGTACTTAATTCCCATAGAAATTGCTACTTGTTTAGCAGCAAAATTAGATAAAGGACAGCAATCACTAAAAATAATAAAATCAGGTTTAGCAATTGGAAAGATTCTTTTTGCATCTGAGGGATCAACTAAGGTCTGTCCAAAATTATTAGGAATAGCAGTATCAACTTCTAACCATAAATGTTTAATTCCTATTTCTTCTCTTTGGTTAATTAAAGGGTTACTAGCATTGCTTTGTACACAGGTTAATTTATAGTCTAATTTTGCTAAACCACACAATATAGAATGGTTATACTGCCCAACACCACCAGATCCTGGATCATCTGTATAAAGTAAGATATGTTGATTTTCATTTTTCATGTTAGTCATTTTGCTTTGCACGTTCTGGGTATATTGATTAGTTAAAAATTTATTAGCATCAACAATCTAAAATATTGCTAATATTTAAAGTTTTTAGCTTATTTTCAGGCAATTGCGAGGTAGTTTTAGAGTCTTCCTGTATTAAAGTAATTTTGGCATAGATGCGAGGTAATAAGGCTTCCCACTGAATAAAACCTAGATTTTCTAATGGTGTGATTTCTAACTCCTCCATCATAACTAAATCTTCTGACATCAAAATATCCATCATGATACTAGATAAAAACATTGCTACTGTCTCACCATCACTGTTCCTGCTGTTAACTAGTAATGTTATTTTTTCACTGTCAGGATGACTGGCTAATATTTTGATAACTTGTGCTATTTCTAAGCCTAATTCGTCTTCTGGTTGTGTCCAATCTGGAAAAATAATGTAATTAATCTCTTTGAGATTTAACTTTAATAGGGTTGCATCAATTAAGGCGGCACTAGCAATTTCTGCCATTTTCGACCAAGAAAAATTTTTAGCCTGTTCTAATCCTGTATTAATAAGGGTATTACGTACACTCGTCTTTTGTACATCACATAGGGCATTTGCTAGAGCATCTACATTATTGTCAGGTACATATATTGCTGCATTTCCTGCAACTTCGGGAATCGAAGCATTAGGACAGGTAATCACAGGACAACCACAAGCTATTGCTTCTGCAACAGGCATTCCAAAACCTTCATATTTAGAAGGATAAACTAGGGCGACAGCACCAGAGTAAGCTATTGCTAATTCCTGATCATTAAGTTGTAGCATATATACACCCATTCCAGATGTGTACCGTCTTAGCTCAGGTGGTAGGAGACTGCCACTTTCAGTAATCACAATATCAAACCCATTGCTACTGGCAAGTTTTGAAATAGCTTGAAAGAATAAAATACTATTTTGATAACCACCAATACCTACTAAAATGAAGCAGGGTTTTGTAATACCGTACTTAGTTTTAAAAGTATGAACTATTTCCGGTTTAGCAGGTGAAAAAGTTTTGCTAAGTCCACAATAGGCTACAGTAATAGACTCTACAGGTATGTCTGGAAAAAACTTGGCTAAGTCATGGGCTGTATTATTAGAAATAGCTATGTAGGAACAAGCGTGGTGAATTCCCTGATGTTTTTCTTGCCAAGTGGGTTGTTGAATATTCCATCCCATTACTTCAGGAATCATGTCATAAGCCATGAATACTGAGGGTGTCGTTGTGGGCGTGGTGTAGTAGGAGGAAATAAATAAGTCTGCATCTTCTTGATCACACACTTGCTGTAGCATTTTCCGGTCTACATCAGTATTGTTGTAGTCATAATATGGAATAGTACGGTATTTAATACCTGATATTTTAGGTATAGTTCCTTCACGATCAAGTACAATTATATGTTTAGCAAAACCGTTGTTTGCCCATTCTTGCAGTAAAGATTGCCAAATACGGGCAATACCTGTTTGCTCAAGTTGGAAAAAGACAGCATCAACTAAAATTATTGGTACTGGTTTTTTAATTTCCGCCTTTCGTCTTTCTACTTCATCCGGTGTTAAAAACTGCCAATTATTGCTGCTAACATCTCGTTGAGTAATTGGTACTACACTATAAGATTCAGCCGTATCCACCCTTGTTTCATCTCCCACCCATGGAAAATATTCACGCAGCATCACGGGAAATTTAGGTGCTTTCTGTAAGCTTTGCCATTGAGAAACAGCATTTTTGTAACCGTAATACTGCTCCTTAAATTGCAACTGTTCTGATGTTACATAGGCAAAATGCTGAAAAATCAAACCACAGTTTTCTGTTTCTTGGTGTAAAAAAGGATTAACGGCTGCCACATTTTGAAATTGACCATCTACCAAAGCTTCTACTAATACGGGTGGTTCATGGGCAGCCCAAAATGCTCCTGGTTTAAATCTCCAAGTTCTTAGCCATTCTTGTCGAGGGTTTTGTGCATAACAATTGCGTGTACTGATAATTAGTTTTTCACCTACGAAATACCAGCACCAATAGAAAGCAGCCGTTTTATCAGGATTTGTAGCGAACAATTTTCTAGTAGTACAAATCTGCTCAAATGTCCACAATTCATCTACATCAATTTGCCAAAGTAAGCATTCTTCTTGAATATTGGAAAGTGGTACATTGACCATTTCCCGCTTTCCATCCCAAAAAATTTCTTCTGGTTTTCGATAAATAGTGATATTTTCAGGATAAAGTTGAGCTAATTCATCAATATATTCTGTAGTACCGTCGTAACTACGACCATTTTTATGGATGCTATCACTGACACGCCCTCCTAGTTGCACACTCCAACTTGTGTCATGCTTTAAATCTGCTACACCTTCAACTATATGCCAATGCCATGTAAAAGGAAGGGTTTTTAAAACATCTATATGATAAAGAATAAATGGTTGTCCATTAAGAACTATGGTAAAAAAGTGAATTGGTAGATAAGAAGGTTCTATTTTCTTAAAAATAGAGTAACCATTCCGAAGAAAATGGTTTTCTTCAATTAGTATATAATTTGGATCTTTTAGTAATTTTTGATGAGTTGCATAATTTTTAAATGTTATAATATCATCTAAACAAATAATTTTAGCTCCATATATTTCTTCTAATTCTGCATTACCTGTAAACTCCGAACCATCAATTAATACTAGATCAAAAAAATCAATATTATTTTCTTGCTTGATTTTTTCAATTCCGTTTTCAGAAACGCCAGATGTTTTTACATATTCAATATCCTTTTTTAACCAACCTAGTATAAGCTCAAGTGGATAAAAATTAAGATTACTTTGGATGCTATTGTAAAAATCAATAACTTCTTTTTCATCAGGAAAGCTTTCTAGAGGAACAGAGGATACATTATAACATTTAACAAATGCTTCATTCTCGTATCTCTTTTTCAATTCATTAAATCTATTAGTTGAAACCTCCATACAAAATAATATTGGATTGTTAGGATTATGCTGTAGTCCAGTGACAAATGCTTCTGTACTTCCTTCACCTGAAGATGAGCCAATCTCTAAAACTGTTTTAATATTCTCCTCTCTAGCCATCTTTTGAATAGCTATATAAAAAGCATCATTTTTAATTTCAGGAGGAATTAAATCGTTATCCAATTTGTTTGTGATTTTATTATTCATATTTATCCTATTATTTTTTTACTTAAACATATTTTCTAATTCTTGCACATTTAGACATAGAAGTCTATTTGCTTTTAACTTAGCTATTAAGTAGGTGTACACAATAAAAGTGAAATTTATTGCATTTTATAAAATAGCTGAAACTCAATCAAAATATTATATTAAGACAACTTTACATACCGTTATATACCTTTAAATTTTTCTGTCAACTTACTTACCTTATTATTTTCATGTTCTAGAAAGATTCTAGCTTTAATTCTTGACAGAAACTAGCGGATACACATTTATTAGTTGATGTAATATGTCTACTAATTGTTGGGGATGATAACTGACAATGCTTTTAAATTCCGGCTTTTGTAAAACTGCTTGATTTTCTTTGCTAAGAATAATGCGACCTTGTATTTGCTGTAAAAATAGTTTTGAGGACTGATCACTTAAGTTACCTATTAGGGAAATAGTAGGTTCTTCGCTCAAATTTAATTCTTCATCCATGAGTAAGTGGAACACAATATCAGATATAAGAATTTGAGCATCTTCTTCTTCAATATCATTGTTATATACCCACAATTTTATCTTGCTCTTTTCTTGATAAGTCAGGATATTTGGAATAATCTCTGCTAAATCTTGATAAAGTGATTCCTCTGACTGCTCCAAATCAGGGACAATAATCAAATTGATTTCTCCTAAATCAAATTCTGATTCTAGATAATTTTCCATGCTAGATGGAATTGATAATGCTGCTGGTGGACAATTGACTGTTTCTATTACCTGCAATAGATTAGAACTCTCGATCTGTTCATTTAGTAAAATGAAATTTTGATTATCAACTACATTGCCTTCATGAAGCTGTTCAGCTAAATCAATATTGTGTTTAACAATTTCTATTTGATAGGCTGTTGAGTTTTTAAGATACTGAAAAATCTGCAAACTATTTAGCTGTTCCCCTGTTAACCAAAGTGCTACAGCTAAATTATTTAGTGCTTCAATACCCTGACCATTATTTTTGAGAGCTTTTTGATATTCCTGTACTGCCATCTGAGGAATAGGGAAATTGCCTGTTAAGACAATATTGCCAAAGTGTAAATAGGCACTGTAAAGCGCATTATGCCGATATTGACAACCATAGATTTCTGGGTATAAATCAAAAATAGAGAATTTATTTCTAATTTGCCAAAGAATTTTTACTGATTCTTGAAAAACTCTTTGTTGGCTACCAACTCCAGTAGATGAACTTTCAGGATGAATTCTGTATTTGACTAATTTGTCGTCAATATATTTAAATTTTAGAAAAGGGGCAGATTTTAACCAAAAATGGTAATCTTCACCTATTCCTTTACCTTCAAATCCACCCATTATTTCTATAGCTTTTCGCTTAATCATCACGGTGGGATTAGGGATGATATTTTTTTTAACTAAAAGTCGGGGCAAATTTAATTCGTTGAATTGTAAAGACTCTTTAAATCTAAAGTCAGATGATAATGTATTTCCGTTGACATCAATATGATATCCATCAGAAAATACTATATCAATATCAGGATCAGTTTTAAACTCTTCTACTTGCCTTTCCAGTCTATTTGGTAAGCATATATCATCTGAATCAATAATGGCTACTAATTCGCCCTCACTTAAGGCTATACATCTATTTGTAAGCTCATGAAAAGCATCTAGATTTTTACCTATATTCTCCTGATAAACATATTTTATCCTTGGATCATGAATATATTTTTCAAGTATTTCTCTTGTTTTATCAGTAGAGCCATCATCAAGAATTAAAAACTCAAAGTCTGTAAAAGTTTGAGACAAAACAGAAATAATTGTTTCTTCAATAAAATTCTCCCGATTGTAAGTTCTACAAATTACAGATACTAATGGCGTTTTTTTATGCTGTTGATTTTTATTACTGGGTTCTTCAATTGCGAAATATTCAGAGCCAACATGAATTTTTGAATTATCACAATTTTTAAACTTAGACCAATTTAACTTGTAACCTTCTGAAAAATATTGATAAAGTTGATTGGGACTTGTATCCTTTGTTGCATCGAAAACATTGCGATGGGTATGCTGAACTCTATTAACTGTCAAGGTCAAGGCTTTACTCAGGGGAAAACACGCCAGGTATTTTCTTGATTGTGTTGCTCTTGTATTTTTAAAAATAGTAGCTAAATCACCTTCAAGATAGTTAGGACTTTGAGGTGGTTCTATCCAGTTAAAAAAGGTATAAATATCTGCTTTTCTATAGATGCTCGCACTGACTTCCCAAGGATAACCCCAATCCGAAACTTCTTGAGGATGTGAAGGATGAGGAAAATTAGATTCTGTCCAGTCCCACATTAAATAATTATCTTTCTTTATAAGAGAATCGCCTGGGTTTGGATGTATATTTTCACCTAATCTTAGACTAAAAGCTAAAATATTTTCATTCGCATCTAATGCTGTTAGACAAGTATTGATATCAAAGTTTGATTTATAAAATACATCGTCACATCCCCATAAGATGTAATCTTCTGCTTTTTGTAAAATGTTTAGTAAATCTTCATAAAAGTTAGTCTCTCTGATCCATGTAATATTTGGATACTTATTTATCAAAGTCTCATATGATATAAATTGGTGAGCTTTATAGAGGATATAGATAGAACTTTGATTTATCTCTGAATGAAATAAAAGACTTTCTATAAAAGATTGAGTCTGCAAAGGTCTGTCTTTGCTGAAAAGAACTACTGATATCATAATTTAAAACTATTAGGTTAACGTCAATAAAATCTAAATTCTATTAGCCAAAATATGGTAGGTTATTCGGCATTCTCTCCCCACACTATTATACAATTTTTGGGATGAGTAAGAGGTTCTTCCTTAAATATTCTGGAGCCAGAAATAATTTCAATCAATTCACCGGACTTGTAAGAATTGAACTCACTTGGCGTAGTTTCATTATATGTTATGTAGCCTCTCTTCGATCTTAGAATTACCTTGTTTAAATAGATATCTTGTACCGATCTGGGAAGCTCCGTAAAGGCATAATTACTTAACACTAAATCATAATCTCTTTGACTTAGTTCATTCATTGTCTTATACGTCAAAACAGAATGAATAATATAGTTATCAAGAAACCTTTGAGCTAGAGAAAGGGCTGGTTGAATATCAACTAAGCAATACATAGATGGACTATAATAAGCATTGATAATTCGACACTGCCCACCATATCCAACACCTATTTCACATATATTCAGACTATTAAGTGTCTGAAAGTGTTTTTTTAAGTCAGCGAGCACCTTAATATATCGAAGTGTAGTAGGAGAAATAATTCCAATACCTGAGTATTCATACATTATCGGACTACCATACTCATCATTTAGTTTGAAATTATTTATCGCACTTAATACATCTGGATCCTTGGATATTATATTAAGATATTCTCTACCCTGATTCTCTGAAATATGCTCCAAAATTTCATTATAGATTGGATTTCTTCTGAAACTATTGAATGACCTATAATCATTACTAGCTTCGATACACACTTGGGGATATATCTGATTATCTGACAGGCTGGTGGAAATGTACTTATTGGAGACAGAGTTGAATTTATGAGGTAAGGAAACTGGGTTACCTTGTTCTACCCAATTCTCTATTTCCCGATCTATTCCTTTTTTTAGATGAACTACCCAAACAACAAATTCTCCAATATCTAGAGAATTTAATATTTCTGATCCGCTTGGTTCTGGGTTTAAATAGATTTCATCTAATACTTCGTATCCAGCAAAGTATGATAAAAATTCCCCTCTAGAAAAAATCCGGTGAGCATTAAAGGCTATACAACAGGTTTTTCCTAAGGGTACACTAACGACAATTTCCCCTTGAGGTTTTAATACTCTATCAATTTCGGCACAAGCAGATTTAGTACCATCAGGCATGATTGGATCACCATACCTGCCTAAACCAATATGCTCTAATACACATAAAGAAGTAATAAAATTTTGAGAAGCATCTGTAAAAGGTAAATCTAATATACTGCCATCAACAACTGTTAGTCCTGGCAAATTTAAATTTACAGGTCTGATATTTACAAATGTAGTGGGGGCAAATTGGGAAATTATACCTGCATAAAAGACAGTTGAACCGATATCTAAAACTGATTCCGGTTTACGTTCAAATATTTTTTTACTTGCCCATGTATCTTGGTAGAAATAGTATGGGTCAATTGGAGTTGAAGGTAAATCGTCTGCTAGACAGGGATAAAATGTGACATTATTAAAATTTTTAGCTTCATCTGCATTTTCAAATTGAGTAAAATAATCCATGAAATCCTGTTTATACTTTTGCCAAACAGGACTTTTCATTAAATCCGGATTTTGTACTCTAGAAAATCTATTAAATATTCTTTCTGGATTAACAATCATAAAAAATGCTTTATAAATGAACGATATCCCACTTATTCAAACCTATTTACCAGCTTAATTGCTTTTTCTCCGTGTTCTTTTTTACACGTACCAAAATAGTCTGATAATCCTGCCTATTTTGGATGTAATTTTACCAATTCCTCCACTAGTGCGATCGCTTGCTCCACCCCTTAACCCCCTCAATTACCCCTATATCTGGATAATACCCACAATTCCCAAAAACCTATCATCTTATAGATACACAGACGGTTATTTTCATAAATCTTTACAACTAACATAAAAATGTCAGTATCAATCCCTTGACCCCTTTGATAATCTATCCACATTTTATGATACGATAATTAATAAATATTTAAGTAATTATCAGAAATACGTTAGTGAAGCGCAGCGTGCCGTAGGCATAGGTATCGCTTCTTCTCTACATCCTCACCACAGTCATCGCTTCCATACCTTGTATTTGAGGAATAAAAACTATGACAACTACATTACAGAAAGCTATTGTACCAAATAATCATCTAGTTCTTACAGGAATTACTTGGGAAAAATTTGAGCAAATAGAAACCACCTTTCAAGATATTGAGGGGATAAGATTTATTTATTTAGATGGAGAATTAGAAATTATTATGAATTTAGGACAAGAACATGAATATTACAAAAGAACAATTAGTTTATTGTTAGAAGCATACTGTAGAGAAAAAAGGGTTAGATTTTATGCTGGAGGTAGTGCCTTGACAATTGAAGATATGGGGTTCTATTCCATAGTTCTAGTGACTACCCTCCGAATAGGTAAAATCTTCATGG
>JBAXRM010000132.1:0-12869 GCA_037131225.1 Nostocales cyanobacterium ELA583
AAATAAGTTAAGTTTTTACGTCGTTTAGTTATACTTAAATTCTAAGGTTGTTAAACTTATATCACATCTGCTGTTACAAGTCAATGAATCAGGCGAATAAATTCGCCCGTGTCGCTTATATCTCAGGTCTAAAGACACTGAGCTTTACGCTTACCGGGTAATCTTGTAAAATTATTTATGACTGTTACCAAACGAGTTTTTTTAATTATTTCTCTGCTAACTACCTTAACCATTATTTTTAAAGTTAGTGCAGCTTCTACTACTCCCATGTCTAACGCAGAAATCACCATCAATGATAGCAAAAATAACAGTCAGATTTTTATTAAAAAAGGTAATATTTTCATTGTTAAATTGTTAACTAATCTAGGAACAGGCTATAGTTGGCAAATCATAAAAAATAATCCTGATCAACTCAAACCTTTGGGAGATTCTATCCTAGAACCATTAGAATCAGAAGCCCCAGGAGCATCTGAAAATCAAGTTTTCCGGTTTTCCGCCCAAAAATCGGGTTCAACCATGCTAGAACTGCACTATTTACGTCTCTGGGAAAGAAATATTCCTCCCTTAAAAACCTATCAAATCAACGTTCAGATTGATTAACAGTAAAAAGCGGTTTTCTCTACTCCCTTTTTACTGTTGAAAACTGACTAATTTTCCGGTAAAGTCAAAATTTCCACCCCATCTTCTGTCACAGCAATAGTATGCTCAAATTGAGCAGAAAGTAGGCGATCGCTTGTTACCGCAGTCCAACCATCACCCAACATTTCCGCCTCATGAGTGCCTTCATTAATCATCGGTTCAATCGTGAACACCATCCCCGCCCGTAGCTTCTTTCCCCTGCCCCTAATGCCATAATGGGGAACATCTGGTGCAGTATGGAAAATATTACTAATTCCGTGGCCGACAAAATCTCGCACTACAGAAAAGCCGAAGGATTCCGCATATTCTTGAATCGCTGCCCCAATATCCCCCATTTTTGCCCCTGGTTTTACCTCTGCAATTCCCAAACGCAGACACTCTTGAGTTACTTCAACTAATTTCTGTGCTTTGGGACTAGGATTACCAACTAGAAAAGTTTTCGATGTATCACCATGATAACCCTCAACAATGGGTGTAACATCTATATTAATAATGTCCCCATCCTTGAGGATTTGTTTAGCATTGGGAATACCATGACAAATCACCTCATTCACACTGGTACAAATTGACTTAGGAAAACCCTTGTAACCTAAAGGTGCGCTTTTAGCCCCGTGCTTTTGAGTCCATCTTTCTGCTTCATCGTTTAATTGCAGCGTACTTACCCCCGGTTTAACCAAAGGTTCGAGATGTTGTAACAACTTAGCGGCCAAGCTGCCAGCACGCCGCATTTTTTCGATTTCTCGCTGGGATAAAATGACAATGGTTTCGATCTTCATCAATTTTCTATCTACTCTTTTAAAAATATAGTTAATCCAGTGATCGCTGCCCTGCTGGCAGCATCTGCTACCTTCAGAGTATACAAGCTTTGTTCTGGGGTGATATATAAAGGACTACCATCAAATAGATGATCTAATACGATAGTTGTATCTTTGGCAAATAAACCCCGACGAGTACCAACTTCAATTAACTTTGTTCCTGCTGCGGACACCAACATTCCAGTATCACCATCCAGAATTATCTCCCCTTTTGTGCCTTGAACTTCTAATTTGCGTTCTGACTGCCATAAAGTTTCACCCTTACCATAAATTACCTGTGCCAATAATCCACTGTTAAAGCACAACTGGGTTGAACATAAACAAGTTTGGTAATAATCAGGCTGGGTTTCCCAATATCGTTGGTGACAGTTGACAGTGAAGACTTCACCAAACAAATCAACCAACCGATTTAACCTCGATAATGCCCCAATCAGAGGAAAGCCAAACATCTCATGATTATAAGTCCACTTGCGCGGGGCTGGGTTCTGGGGATTCAGGGTACTATAGTGGACATAAAACAAATCACCAATTTGGTCTAAGTGTTGTTTTAAAGTTTGATGCCAACCACCCAATAACTCAATGTGTTCGACGTGCAACATTTTGTTGACTGTTTTCGCTAAAGAAACCAGTTCTTCAGCTTCTTTCACATCCACAGATAGGGGATATTCAACAATGACGTGCTTACCGCTAGACAGGGCAGCGTGAGCAATTTTACCATGATCTCGATTAATGGTGCAGATGACTACCAGATCTAAATCTTCCCGTTCTACTAGCTGTTGCCAAGAATTTATAGCTGCAATAGCGTATTCTTGGGCTAAAGCCGCTGTCCTTTCGGGATTTCCAGCTATCGCAATTAAATCAGTGCGGGGATCTTGTTGTAATGCCTCAGCCCTGAGTTTAGCCGCATAGCCAGTACCTACTAAACCCACCCTGAGACTGTTCGTGGAGAAAGGTGACTCGTAATTGTACATGAATTTATCACCAGTTTTCAATGTTTCTTGTTAATGCCATGAAAAAGCTAGTATGAGGAAATGTCAGACACTGCCATCCTAATAAGTACCACATATTTTCAACAGCCATACTCCCACAGATGGACTTTGACATCTATACCCAGCGGGTATTTCATATAACTAAAACTTATTAGTAATAAGTAACTAAATTTCATTACTAATCGGGGTTGATTTTCTGTTATAACTTTTAATTTTTCCCTTAGTATCAGAATTGAAGCAAATTTAAACCAGCGGCTAATCCCATCAGAATAGCTGTAAAATTTGCTTGAAAATAGTTTATACTGCCGGTTTCACAAAAGAGGATAATTAAATGGCTACTTACAAAGTTACTCTCATCACCCCAGACGGTAAACAAGAAATTGAGTGCGCGGATGATACCTATATTCTAGATGCAGCGGAAGAAGCTGGACTTGACTTACCCTACTCCTGTCGTGCTGGTGCTTGCTCAACCTGTGCAGGTAAAATCACCTCCGGTACTGTTGACCAATCTGATCAGTCTTTCTTAGATGATGATCAAATTGAAGCTCACTATGTATTAACTTGTGTTGCTTATCCTACTTCTGATGTCACCATCGAAACCCACAAAGAAGAAGACCTTTACTAAGCTTTAGTAAGGAGAATTGACTACAAAAAAGGGATTGGGGATTGGCTACTGAGTAGGAGTTTTACCAGTCCCCCAATTACCTACTACAGGTTCGTGTAAATAGGACAACTGTTTAAAATGTACGAAAAGCTTAATTTCTCAGCTTTTTGACTTTTGAATTTATGACCGAAAAATTTTAGATTTTGGATTTTAGATTTTAGATTGGGAATTTTCGGTACAGGTTCCCCGCCTCTTCAGGCTCTTCAGGGCGGAATTAATCCAAAATACTCGCTGCGCTGCGTACGCTTCGCTAACGCCAATCTAAAATTCTCAAGCTCCACACTTGAGGGTGGAGTCAATCCAAAATCGCAAATCCAAAATTGGCTGACTTTTTACTTACGTCCTGGAATACTACTTCCTTTAATTTTAGTGCCAGGATAATAAAATTCTAGAATTTTGGCACTAGACCAACCTAACTTGGCTAAATTTTGAGCGCCTGTTTGACTCAAACCAACTCCATGTCCTAAGCCACCACCGATAAAAGCATATCCCCAAATATCTGTTTGGCCTTTATTTAACGGTTGAATATAAAATAGCGTGCTGACAGGGGCTGCAAAAGCACTCCGCACTTCATCTTTGTGTAAGGTGAAAACACCGATATCTGTTTTCACAGCTAGTTTTAAAATTCTGCCGCTGGAACTACGTTGGACTACGGACATAGCCCGGATTTTCTGGAACTTACTATAAGGGCTTTTTTTAGCCTGTAAGAATTTTTGTAAGTCTTTAGTAATTTTCTTGATGTCCGTTTCTCTGTGCCAACGGAATACATCCCATTTACTCTCATTAAATCCGACTTTAAGGGTGATAAATTTTTGGAAGTTCTGATCATTTGCGAGATTTTGACTCGACAAGTTCCAAATATTTTGATTAGCAGCATCTATGACTGGTTTTAAATAGGGACGATCTTCACCATTCCAGATATCACTAAAGTTAGCAGTTACACCACCTGTAGTAGAAGAATACAACGCATCCACTATTTGGTTATTATAAGTCAGTACCTGACCTCTGGTGGAGGCGATCGCCTGATCTGTGTTTTTGGCTACTCCGCTGAGTCCTTGATAAACTTGACAGTGAGTATCGGCACATAATTGATAATTATCTACCGCAAATCTGCGGACATTTCTTAAGGCATAGGTACGAGCAATAATTGCTTGTGCTTCTAGGGCTGCCATTGGCGCATCTGTACCGATTTCATGGGGTAAAACTCCCCGCACATAAGTCTCTAATGGTACTGTATTAACTAAGGTATAATGCCCATAGGCATTGGGCTGCAAGGTGATTTTTCCTGGATAAGTACGCTTTTGTTCGGCTTGATCACCTGTATTGACTTTGATTGAATCCTTACCCGTAGTCACTTCTAAATAAGTTGGACTATAATTTTTACCATTGACTACCCAAGTAATTTTTGGGATTTTGGGCAAAATGTTGGTTGCTAAGTAAGCATTTTTATCACCGGATGTTTCTATACTTTTTAATAGTAAGCGGCGAATTAAAGGAGTGCTGTAAACGTCCCGTTTTGCCCATACTTGCCAGCGTTCTGGTTGGGATATTTCCACTTCTATGCCTTGGGAACGCCAGTGGTTAGCGTTATCTTCTGCTGTTTCAAAGGTGCGAAAGTCACCCAGCACTAATACTTCCTGAACCACTGCTTGGGTTAAGGGTTCCATGACTGTTGTTAGCTGGATGGGTTTGTCTGTGAATAGGGTTTGTTGCTGAGTACCCACTACAAATTTTAATGTTAAGCGATCGCCTTTTGTCGCAGCTAATTCTAATTTGTCCGTGGATTTAGCCCCAAATCGTTGGACAATGCCAATTTGCAATTCTACATCCCGGTATTTACTCACAGGTTCTGAAGCGGCAGCCAATCCTAACAGGCAAAAGGTGGTGATTAATCTGTAGGCAGAACGCCAAATAAATATTTTCATGAAGACTTATTCTGATTGATCATCTGCCGTTGGAGAGATTGGGAATTTGGGCGTTGCTGAAACCAGGTATGAATTTAAATGTAGAGACGTTCCATGGAACGTCTCTACAAGGGTTTGGATATCATCAAAAATTATTTTCATACATCAAATCAGCAACACCGGAATTTGTTATACTTTTTCGCTTATACGCTTTCTATATTATCATTACGTCTTTTTTTTAGCACAGTTGCAAATCGAAGTCATTATGAGTATGATTTAGTTTCCAACTTTTCCGACATCCTTTCATAATCATACTTTAAACAGAGATTGGATCTTATGTAAAAATAGGAAATCAACAATCACTAGAATAACAACTATGAATAAAAGTAACCGTTCACGGGGAGGCGGAAAAATATCCAACATGAAATCACACGGAATCACTACGAAAACTAATCTAAATTTAATTTTTTCTGGTTAATTATGAATATACTAAAAACGGTTAGGAACTTTACTTTTTCCTGACGAAAAATTCAGTTCAAAGTTCAAAGCCTCTCCCCGTTCACGGGGAGAGGTTTACCAGAGGGGTCAGGTTTTAAGCCGTTTGTAGTATAGTCAAAAGTCCTATATTCGTCTGTGAAGTGTTTTTTAGACATTTTAAGTGTGATTGGTAAATACCATAAATCACTTACAACCCCTATTAAATAAGAACTTTAGCATTTGGGCAAATATTTTACCCTCCCTGAATGGTTACTTTCTGAGTGCCAGTTATAATAATTTCATAATAACTAAAAAGCGAAAAATTATGCAGTCCCCTCTCTATTTCTTTACGGTGGAAGAATATTTAGAATTGGAACAATCTAGCGATATTCGTCATGAGTATTTTGGCGGTGAAGTCTTTGCTATGGCTGGAGGTAGTAAAGAACACAATATAATTACCCTAAATATTGCTAGTAGTTTACGTTCTCATTTGCGGGGTAGTTCCTGTAATGTCTTCATGTCAGATATGAAAGTGAAGCTAAATTTAGCTAATGAAAATAGAACCGTTTTTTACTATCCTGATATTATCGTTAGTTGTGATTCTCAAGATCAAGACCGTTATGCTTTAAATTATCCTTGTTTAATTATAGAAGTTTTATCACCAAGCACAGAAACAATAGATAGACGGGAAAAACTTGTTAATTACCGAAGTTTAGTAAGTTTACGAGAATATGTATTAATTTCTCAAGATGAAGTTAAAGTAGAAATTTATCGTCAAGATCAAAAAGGAAATTGGACAATACAAACTTTGATTAATATCGAAGATAACTTATATTTAGATTCAGTTGATTTGACTCTAAAAATGGCTGATATATATGAAGATGTCATAAGTATTTAATCATGTTACAACAGGCAGAAATTCGTGTTCCCGTTGCTATTAGTTTAGGGGCAATAGCTGGGGCTTTAAGTCGCTATTATTTAACTTTGTGCTTTACAAATCGCTTTGGTTTTGGTTTTCCCTATGGAACTTTTTTTATTAATATTAGCGGTTGTTTAGCAATGGGGTTTTTTGCAACTTTAGCTATGGAAAAAACAGCGATGATTTCTCCAGAAATTAAGTTGATTGCCGCTACAGGATTTTTAGGTGCATATACTACTTTTTCTACCTTTAGTTTAGATACAGTAGGTTTATTACAACGTGGTAATTGGTTAGCTGCTACTGGTTATTTTCTGGGTAGTACAATTTTAGGAATTATCAGTGTTCAATTAGGGATGATTATTGCTAGAATTTTTAAGTAATAAGTAATAATTTTGAAATTTGAAAATTAATCAATAGAAAAAATGGTGCAAACACAATCTCTAATTAACGAAACTTCCATTACAGAAATATTACCTGGAGGTAGTAATTCAGATACTTTTGAATTGGCAGAATCCTGGTATCCAGTTCACTACCTTCAAGATTTAGATAAATCAAAACCTACTCCTTTCACTCTTTTGGGTAAAGATATTGTGATTTGGTGGGATCAAAAAGTTGAGTCTTGGCAGGTATTTATAGATCAATGTCCTCACCGTCTTGCACCTCTTTCGGAAGGAAGAATTAATGAAGATGGACTGTTAGAATGTCCTTATCACGGCTGGACATTTGCGGGAGATGGAAGTTGTCAAAAAATTCCCCAACAGGTTGCAGGAGGAAAAGCAGAAACTTCTCCCAGGGCTTGTATATCATCTTTACCAACAACAGAAAGACAAGGATTATTATTTGTCTATGCTGGGAATCCAGAAAATGCCGCAAATACTAAAGTTCCTGTTGTTGAACCCATAGAAGCAGCACCGGAAGGATGGGTAATTATTAACACTTTTAGAGATGTTCCTTATGATGCTTTAACATTATTAGAAAACATCCTTGATCCTAGTCATATTGCTTTTACCCATCATCGCACAGTGGGAAATCGTGCCAATGCTGCACCATTAGAATTAGAAATAGTTGAATCTGGAAAATATGGTTTTGAAGGTATTTGGAAACAAGGGTTAAAACCGGGACAATCTGGAAAACTTTCCACAACATTTATTGCTCCTGGTTTGATGTGGCATGATATTAATGCGGAAAAAGGCAGAATTTTAACTGTTGTTTATGCTGTCCCCATTCGCAAAGGTGAATGTCGCATCATTGCCCGTTTTCCTTTTAAGTTCAAGTCTAAACTACCAGGATTTTTTATTAAAATCCGCCCTCGTTGGTATGTTCATATTGGACAGAATGGAGTTTTGGAAGATGATCAAATCTTTCTCCATTATCAAGAACGTTATTTAGCGGATAAAGGTGGTAGTGCTAATTTTAATAAGGCTTTTTATCTAGCGACAAAAGCAGATACTTTTGTGGCTGAGTTACGTAAATGGGTAAATCAATATCATGGGGAAACATTTCCAGGAGAATCTTTACCACCACTTTTATTGAATAAAGAAGTGATGCTAGAAAGATATCATTCCCATACGGAAAAATGTGCTAGTTGTCGTCAGGCTTTAGGGAGAATTCAACAGTTAAAGTTTTGGTGTGGTGTTCTTACTATTCTTGCTTTAGCTAGTAGTCCTTTGTTGGCTTTTTTAGTGGAGACAAAATCAATTTTATTAGTGATGGTGGAAACATTTGTTCCTCTGTTTTTCGGTGCAGGATGGTGGAAATTAAGTCAGTTGGAAAGGGAGTTTTATAAGGGGAGAATGATCCCCCTTCGTAATTTACCGGAGAAAAAAAGATAAATTGGCGGTTTCAAATTTCACTTAATACTATTGTCAGCGTCCAAATATGAAAGTTTGAATTCATACTCTCGGTATCAATCAGGCTTTGATATTTCAGATGCTGAGTTTATAGCTGTTCATCTGTCTGAGGTATTGTCAGAATCAGGATGTCCAGGATTTAAGGATTGACAGGATGTTTGTTTAAGTTGCGTTTTTAGGGTTTGAGGATTCTATACTTCTCGGTTAGACTCAAAAAACTGCAATGTGATCTAGATTAGTGCTTTTTGCTGCTTGATAGGGAATACTAGAATAAATACTCCTTGTCAGATAAAGGTGAGTTTTGACAAATGGACTGGACAACAATACTCAAAGCACAGCAGACTGATTTTATTCAAAGACTGAAATCTGGTGACTTACTCCATTGTGAGAAGGAAGGCCAGCATAGTGAGTTGACGGTTATCTCTGGAGAGAGGTTAAAGGAATTAAGGAAATTTTGCTGGCGAATGGCTAATAAATTTAAGCAAAATCACGATGTTGAGATTATCTTCCTCAATAATATGAAGGGAAAGCTGGGTGAGGAAGTTGTTAAAATCCGTTTAGGTGATTTTGTCACTGAAATTGATTATGAAAAACGCATTGGTGGAGATGGAAAAATTGATTTTACTTTAACTTCTGATTCATCTATTGGTATTCAGGTTAAAACCCGTTATGGATATTTTGATAAAGTTCAATGGACAATTGATAGAGAAGAAATTGAAAAAAATGCTGTTTTAGTTTGTATGTTATGTCAAGAAGAATTTAGTGAAATGGAAAAAGAATATGTTCTTATTATAGCTGGTTTTTTACCAACGAATATGATTAAATCAATTGGTGATAAAACTTTAGTTGGAATAGATGAATTACTTTATCCTAGTGGTTTACATGGTTATTTAGAGAATTTATCATTTTATGATGCTGACAAATATATCAGTTTAGGTGATGAATGTATTGATAATCTTGATTATCAAGGAGCGATTACTAATTATAGTCAAGCGTTACAACTAAATCCCAAAAATGCTGAAATATATTTCAAACGAGCAGAAACTCATCATCAACTGGGAAACTTTCGGGATGCTATAAATGATTATAGTCAAGCAATATACATTAATCCTAAAGACGCTTACTCTTATAATAACAGAGGAATTATTTACGAAAAATTTGGTTATATAGACTATGCTATTAATGATTATGATAAAGCACTAAAAATTAATCCTAAAGAAGCTGTAGTCTATTTGAATTTAGCAATTACTTACTATAACCTAGATGTAGATTGCAATTATTACAATTATATTATAAATAGAGATGAACTAATCATCAATTATTTGAATCAAGCGTTAAATATTAATCCTAACTTCTATAAAGCATACTATGTTAGAGGAAAAGTTCGTTTTCAAATAGGAGATGTAGTAGGTGCATTTGAGGATTTTAATATTGTATTAAAATTTGATCCTGACTATGCCTTAAATATTTATACATATCTTGCAGAAGTATACTACTATCGGGGAAATTACTATAGCGAAATAGGAAATAACAAAAATGCACTTGAAAATTTAAATTTGGCAGCTAATCTATATAAAAGACTAAATAATGAATTTAGTTATGGAAGCACTATTAACTATATCCAATATGTTCAATCAAAATATTTTGAATATTTTGACGATGATGATAAATATTATCACTTTATTCTTAATTCAAACAATAAATCATTAGAAGTAAATAATGTTGATCTAAAATCAGCAGTAGGTATGAATTATACCCGTCTTCGTGACTTACTCAAAGCTGGGAACTGGAAAGAAGCGGATAAAGAAACAAGACGGGTAATGTTATCAGTTGGAAAACGGGAAAAAGAAGGTTGGTTAGATACTAAAAGTATTGATAATTTTCCCTGTGAAGACCTGCTCACTATTGACCAATTGTGGGTAAAATACAGTGATGGTAAATTTGGTTTTTCTGTACAGAACAAGATTTATCAGAGTTTGGAGGGGACGAGAGATTATGATCAGAAAATTTGGGATGCCTTTGGGGATAAAGTAGGATGGAGAAAAGAAGGCAGTTGGTTGAGGTACAGTTATATTACTTTTGATAAGAGATCACCAGAAGGACACCTACCCGTGTGCATACGACTGGATGTAGGTGGAGTATGGTTATTGGGAGGTGCTGTCTTCTTTCGTGTCGAGACTTGTAAACTTTTTGTAGTACAGGAAAAACAACCAGAAATTGCACCAACGCCAGAACCTATAAATCAAGAGGTACAATTAAAATCATCCCGTGGAATGGATTATAGAAAACTGCGTGACTTACTCAAAGCTGGAAAATTGAAGGAAGCAGATGAGGAAACAGCACGGGTAATGTTAATGGTTGCGAATCGGGAACAAGAAGGTTGGTTAGATGTTAAACACATTGATAATTTTCCCTGGGTAGACCTCTGCACCATTGACCAGTTGTGGGTAAAATACAGCGATGGTAAATTTGGTTTTTCTGTGCAAAATCTCATTTATCAAGGTTTAGGTGGAACGAGAGGATATAGCAGAGAAATCTGGGAGAAGTTTGGGGACAAGGTAGGATGGAGAAAAGGAGGAAGTTGGTTGTACTACAGTGATATTACTTTTGACAATAAAGCACCAGCAGGCCACCTCCCACGGCGTGAATTATGGATGGTCGGTAGTGGTCACTGGTTATATTTTATTGTTCTCTTCTCTCGCGTTGAGACTTATAAACTTTTTGTAATACAGGAAAGACAACCACAAATTATACCCACACCACAACCTGTAAACCAAGAGATACAATTGATGGATTATAGTAAACTGCGTGATTTACTCAAAGCTGGGAAATGGAAAGAAGCAGATGAAGAAACCAGACGGGTAATGTTAGCAGTTGCAAAACGGGAAAAGGAAGGTTGCTTAGATGTTGAACACATTGATAATTTTCCCTGTACAGACCTCCGCACCATTGACCAATTGTGGGTGGGATACAGTAATGGTAAGTTTGGTTTTTCTGTGCAGAAAAGGATTTATCAAGGTTTATGTGAGAAAATCTTGCAAGTCTTTCGTGAAGATTATCAAGATTTAGGTGAAACTAGAAATTATGATGAGAAAATCTGGCAAACCTTTGGTGATCAGGTAGGATGGACAAACGGAGGAAGTTTGTTGTACTACAGTGATATTAAAAAAGGCCGCCTCCCTTGTGAGTGGGTGACTTCCTCTGACGTTTCTGTGCTGTGGTCTCTTCTCTCTCGTCGAGACTTGTAAACTGTAACATTTAAAGATTACAGAAAATTATTAAATCAGAATCAGGATATCCAGGATTAAAGGATTTACAGGATTTTATTTTCTGATGAAAGCTCCCCCAATTCTGACATAATTAATTAGATGAACGAGAAAAATACTCCCTTCCCACACAAAGATAACTGATATTTTTTCTCTGTGTCCTCTGTGTCTCTGTGGTTCGTTTAAAAAAATTAGTAATCTAACAGTAATATCACGAATAATTGAACGCAGATGAACGTAGATCAACACAGATAAAGATGGACAATCAAAAATCAAAACATGAAACTTTCAAACAACATCCTGTAAATCCTAAAATCCTGGACATCCTGATTCAGACAAATTAAAATATTAGTACACCACAAATAAAATCAACATCCCGTAAATCCTGAATATCCTGATTCTGACAAAAAATGCTATATCTCCAAGTAGAAAATATTACTAAACGATGAAACACCCAAAACTAGAAGAAATTATGCAGGAATTGTGTCATAACTTGCTTGAAACATACCAAGATCAACTAATTGCAGTGATTCTTTTTGGTTCTCAAGCGCGTGGTGATGCTACTCCTGATTCAGATTTTGATGTATTAATTATACTTAAAGATTTAGTGCAAGCAACCAAAGAAATTGAAAAAATTGGCTTTTTTCTTAGTCCCCTTTGTTTAAAATATAGTGTAGTAATTTCTAACCTGTTTTACTCCCTCAGTCGTTTTGAAAAAGAACAAACAATGCTAATCCAAAATATCAAAAAAGAAGGTATTTATTTTTATGAACAAAGAACAAGAGTTTCTAGTGCAAAAAGCTCAAGATAGTCTGCGTGCAGCTAAAATTTTAGCTAGTGAAAATCTAGCTGATTTTGCTGCTTCTCGTGCTTATTATGCCATGTTTTATATAGCTGAAGCATTCCTAGTAGGTGAAAATCTCAGTTTTAGCAAACACTCTGCTGTAATTAGGGCTTGCTGAAAAAGTGGAAAAAGGCAAAAAAAAAATTGACCAGGTAGTTAGGCAAAAGCAAAGATAAGTTTTTGTTGTTTAAAATTAGGCAAAACATCACTTTTTCTAATCGAATTAAAGAAAAAAGAGATTATTTGGAAAAATTGCCATAAAAATCCCCTCAAAGGGTAATTCAAAATTTTCTGGTGCTGTTTCCTGTTCTTGCGCTTTTCTATACATCTTAATACGCCTTGATGCAAGAGGTTTTAACCATTTTAACTCTTTTTCTTGCACCTTTTTCACTTTCTATCCCCATCAAGTCATTTATTTGTCCCGGTTTTATGTTTATTCAGCAAGCCCTAATTATAGTCAAGCGTTACAACTAAATCCCAAAAATGCTGAAATATATTTCAA
>JBAXRM010000133.1:0-12787 GCA_037131225.1 Nostocales cyanobacterium ELA583
GGTTATCTGCTGAGATTTACAGTGAATAGCCCCTCTATTCTCTCTCAAATTCACAATTTTTTGCTTGACAGACCACTAGTCAAACACGTAAGTCTTGATTTCTTACAAGCTCAGTCCCTTTAGGGCTGAGTTATTGACCTGAGATAACAACATTCATAGGAGAGCTTACCTTACCGACCATACCTCTAGAATAACCTAACAAAATCTGAATTAAATTTGTTCGCTCCAGTGATTTGTTATGCTGCGAACTGACAAGTCAGCGCTTACGCGATCGCACTCCCTAACTGATACCCAAAAACCGATTACTAGGTCGCGCTTCGCTATCGACTTATAAAGTATCCAAAATATCTTGTTTACTTAGAGAACTCCACAAAAAAAAATGATCCAATTTGAGTTTCTAAAATAATGTGGCTACTACCGCTTCGCGGAAGTCAAAGTCAAAAGCTCGTTAACAAGCGATTGATAATTCCCGTCAGGCATAAGGTTATTAGAATTTAAAACTAATTTTGCTGATAAAACTCTTAATAATTCATCGATTCTATAAGCAAGACGCAGACGATAAGGACTGATTTGATTACTGCTTTGTGCTATTTCCAAAGCTAATTTCGTAATTGCTTCAGAAAGGATAATTTGCGATGGTTGGCGATGGTTGCCTGCTTCTAATAAAAAGAATCAGATTAGTCACAACCTTCTGAATTTGCTCATAATCTTTCTCTGCTTGACTAGCCAGAAAATCACGAACAGAATCCTGTATTTCTACTAAAATACGATAACTTCGAGGTCTTTGAGGCTCAAGTTCTTGTAGAATTTCGCTTCTTTTATACTCCAATGCTTCAAGCGTCTTAGCAATTTTTTCAGTTTTGATTCAGACTTATCGATTTGGAGTTTGCCTTGAAATCTTTTTGCTAAGAAGCCTAAAACATCTGCCCCAGCTTTTTCCAAAGCACCGCATGAAACTTTGTCGATCGCCCACAGCGAAATGTTTACCGCTTGTAAAGCTAGTACAGATAATTACATCTTGATAGTGACCTCATTAATTCTGAATCTTTAACAATTTATAACATAAGGTTGTTAGCTTTTAAATTCCCATATTAAGGATGAATCTGACTCAAAATAAAGCGTAGACGATCATAATCATCTTTGAGTAACATACTCAGGTGTCGTCCAGCTTTAATCAACCATTGTCTATCAGTTTTACGCAACTGATACACTCCCCGAATAGCCGCAGCGGCTAAGGAATCTACTGGCGCACCACTAATGAAAAGTAATGTGCGTAAAAAATCTAATTCTTCAGTAAATCGAATAATTTCTTCTGCTTGACAGTGATGAACAGCTTGATGAATTTGTGGGGGACGAGGCGGTAAATATTGATACACTCTGCTGTTATTACTCGTATTTATAGATTTTTCTTTAAATCCCACAATCGCTGCCCGAAATTCAGTTTTGAGCATGGAAAATATTTGAGGTTGTTCCTCGCGCAAAGCTTCTAAAGATAATCCTAGCGCCACTGCCCGATGTACAGAATCAACAGGCATAGTTGTGGCATGATAAACTACAGCATAAACTTGATTACCAGATTCTTCATCCACAGCGCAAACCCAAGTCCCAAAAGGTGGCATTGGTGGAAAACTTAAGTCTTCTGGTTCTAAACACTGAGCTAAAAATTCCGTACTTGTGGTTTCGATTATCTCTGCAAAATGATGAGAATGGCGATTTTCAGTAGTAAACTGTGGTAAAGGTAAACGCATAAGAAATGAATAATTAAAAATGAAGAAATATATTAGTCAATAGTCTTAGCAAAAACTAATGACCACTGACTAATGACCAATAACTATTTCCCTTTTTTCTGGACTGTAGTTTCTACAGGTTCTAATTCTGTGAGCCGGAAAGTAATTATTTTATCCCAGTTGCCACCTTCAAATAATACAGCTACTTTACCATCACTCACTCGTTGGACAAGTCCTTCAGACCGATAATATGTATCTGCGGGATTTTTGACACGAACAGTTGCTCCAGGCAAGATCATCATATTTACCTTCATTCGTTAGTTTCCTATTCATAGCTTAATGCTTGTAGCAGATAATAGGGAACAGAGAATAACTGACAACTGACCACTAACTAATAATACTTTTGCCGTTGACGATAATTAGCTACAGATTCTACTATGCCGATAGCAATAAAGTTAGTTAGCATAGCCGAACGTCCATAACTCATCCACGGTAAGGGAATTCCCGCTACAGGTGCTAAACCAACTGTCATACCGACATTCACAATCAGTTGAAACACAATCATAGACAAAACACCAATAGCTAAAAGTGAACCAAAGTTATCTTTAGCTGTTTGTGCTACATGAAGCAACCGGAAGCAAATCAAGCAAAAGACAGATAGTAAAAGCAAACAACCCACAAGACCAAATTCTTCAGCAACAGCCGAAAAAATAAAGTCTGTATGCTGTTCAGGAACAAAATTTAGTTGAGTCATAGGTCCTTTAAACAAACCCCAACCCCAAACTTCACCGGCACCAATGGCAATGCGAGATTGAATTAGGTGATAACCAGCACCAAGAGGATCATGTTCAGGATTAATGAAAACACTGAGCCTATTTTTTTGGTATTCTTTTAATACATGATTCCACGCAAAAATACCTAATTCGCCACCTAGCATATTGAGACATAATGGAGCAACAGCAGCAATACCAAATCGCTTCCAGGGGAGACTAAACCAACCAACTATCCCCATAACTACTGCCCATACTAAACCCAATACACTCAATGATATATCTTTAGAAAAAATTATGGGTGTTGATAATGGCCAAGATATACTAAATAGGATTGCTGCTATTACCGGAGACATCATGAGAATTAACCAGCCGGGGTTAGCGTTTGCCCAGTACAACATTCCTAAAAATATTGCCCCAAATACCAGTGATGTTGCTAAGTCTGGCTGTAAAAATACTAATGCCCAAGGTACAGCCGTAATTGCCAAAACACGGAAAACACTCTCCAGAGTAGAAGCTGTTCGCCTATGTAACAATGCAGCTAAAGTAATAATTAATCCTATCTTGGCAAATTCTGAAGGTTGAACATTAAAACCGGCAATACTAATCCAACGCTGTGCGCCTTTAGCAGCAGTACCGGCAAGCATAACGGCTATTAAACTAAAGTTCGTTAGCCCATAAGTAAACCAATGCCACTCAAGTAGGGTTTCATAGCGGCAACGAGCTAAAAATAAGGCGATAGTTGTACCAATAGCGGCTATTAGCCAGTGCCACCACCAGTCAGTTACAGGTTGCTTCAGTTCTGTACTCAGAATCATCAGCCCACCGAACATACTAACAGCAACAGGTAGAACAAATAGTAGCCGATCCATTTGTTGCCAGGGCTTAAGCCAAGATAGCCAACGAATTTTAGGGAATGAAGGTTTTGATAACATTGTGTGAGGAGGAAGTTGTGCAGGGGAGGCAGGGAGCGGGGAGCGGGGAGCGGGGAGCAGAGAAGAAATTTCCTTCTTCCTTCTTCCTTCTTCTTCTGAACTCCTGACTCCTTTCTTACTTATGTCAAAGCATTAACTGATACTTTACCTGCTACATTGAGAGCGATCGCTGTCAATGCTTTAGCTGCGGCTGAATTGGGTTCACTAATGACTATGGGGATACCACTATCACCGCCAATTCTAGTAGAAATTTCTAAAGGTACACATCCTAACAGAGGTACTCCTAACTCTGCGGCTGTTTTTGCACCACCACCAGAACCAAAAATGTCATATTGCTTATCCGGTTGATCTGGGGGGATAAAATAGCTCATATTTTCCACAATTCCCAAGACTGGGACATTTAACTGCTGGAACATCCGCAACCCTTTCCGGGAGTCCAACAAAGCTACAGTTTGCGGTGTGGTGACAATTACTACTCCTGCCATTGGCACAGATTGGGCTAAAGTTAACTGAGCATCTCCAGTTCCTGGGGGCATATCCACAATTAAATAGTCCAGTTCTCCCCATTCCACTTGATAAAGAAACTGACGAATTACACCATTAAGCATGGGACCGCGCCAAATTACTGGCTGATCTCGGTCAATCAAGAAGCCCATTGAAACCAGCTTTACACCATGATTAAATGCTGGTTCGAGGATGTCTCCTGCGTCCGTAGAACGGACATTAATTTCGGAATCACTTAAACCCAACATTGTGGGATCATTTGGTCCATAGATATCTGCATCTAATAAACCAACTTTTGCCCCGGTTTGCGCTAAAGCCACAGCAATATTTACAGCCACCGTGCTTTTACCAACACCACCTTTACCGCTAGAAACAGCAATAATATTTTTTACCCCCAGTACGCTATTACGGTCTGGTAAGCTTTTTTGCTGAGGTGTTTCTGCTGTTACTTCTACGCTAATATCTGTAACACCTGGTAATTTTTGAACAGCTTTTTTACAATCTTCGACAATAAATTCTCGTAAAGGACAAGCAGGAGTAGTTAACACCAAAGTGAAACTAACCTTGCCACCGTCAATTTTGACGTTACGAATCATATTCAGTTCTACCAGACTTTTGCGAAGTTCTGGATCTTCTACTGGTCCCAACACTTCTAGGACGGAATGGGAATCTAAGACATCATACATATTGTGTTTACCGTTGCCGCTTCTATAAAGCTTAAAAAATTTTCATTCAAACATACTAGAATCTTAACTTTATTGGGGCAATTGTTCAGTTGTTGATTGTTAGTTGTTGGTTGTCAGTGTTAACAATCAAACAAAGCAACTACCATTTGACACTTTTCGACCCTGAACAATTACATATTTTGTGGTGTCGTTATTTGGCAGGTAGTAATATCAAGCTGTATAAAAATCTAACTATCTCTCTTCCGTAGAACCAGGAATCACAAAAAGTAAGTCCACAACACTACTGGTATCCAATCTTGGCAGACTAATGACTAAATCCGTCATTTTCCGGTTGACAGACTATTAGTACAACTACAACACGGACTAAGTTAACCAATCATTAAAAATTAGGACTTACGCACTGTACAAATCAATCATGATATGCATTCACCACAATACCTTATAATTTGTATTGTTGAGGATACTTTTGAGAATAGCCAACGTTCAACTAATGCGGCATTGAAACGGTTAGAATCAATTTTATTAAAGTTAATGGATAAGTAGTCAACCCTGAATTTTACGGATAAACTGACTTTTCCGACAGACAACCTGAGTAAGATTGGCATGAAATCTTTCTGTAAATTTATCGACATAATCATTCTATGCGAACTGACACCATTTTCTATCAGTTATTTTTAACCTTTCATAGTCTATTATTTGAGCTAATTGGTCAACCATTAGAGAAAGCCGAACACTATAAATTTACATCAGTAGAGGTCAAGGAAAAAGCCTTCCGATTTGATGGTATTTTTATGCCAGATAATCGAGAACAGCCAATCTATTTTGTGGAAGTGCAATTTCAAGATAAGCTCAACTTTTATTGGGAATTTATCGCCGAAATTAATATTTATCTTAACCAATACCAGCCGGTGCAAGATTGGCAAGCTGTGGCCATATTTGCTAAACGGAGTTTGGAAGTAAAAACATTGACTGCTTATCAACAAGAGTTGATTAACAATGGACGCATTGTACAAATTTACCTTGATGAAATATCCTCAGCATCAATTGGTATGGACTTAGTACAATTAATCATTAGCAAAAAATCCCAAGCGCCAGAATTAGTTAGTGGGCTAATGCAGCGGACCAGAAGGGAAATCGTTGATGCCACAATTAAGCAAAACATTGTAGAATTATTAGAGACTGTTTTACTATCGAAGTTTTCTAACTTAACTCGTCAGGAGATTGAAGCGATGTTTTTACTAAGTGATATCAAGCAAACAAGAGTATATCGAGACGCAAGACAAGAAGGCATACAAGAGGGTAGGCAAGAAGGTAGGCAAAATGAGGCGAAAACACTAATTGAGCGACAGTTATCTAAGCGGTTTGGGAAACTGACAGATCGCCAAACACTTTTGATTTCTTCATTAGTAGTTGAGGAGTTGGAAGAATTGGGTGAGGCATTTTTAGATTTTGTGAGTTTAGTTGATTTAGATAATTGGTTAGCAGAAAAATAAAGCCACAGTAAAGGTCGTGAGATAGAAAATTTGGAGTTACATAGATGTGAAATGTTTTTAGTAAGAGAACTTCACAAAAAAAATGAACTGCTTGCAGCAGCTTAGTGATGGTTTATGTTTATAATGTTGCTGTTGGTGATATTTACTACTCTCCATTAATTGGAGGTTAAAAACATGATTACAAAAGAAGGGAACAGGGAACAGATAAGAAACAAAAGTTGCTGAATTTAAAGCTCAGTCAAAAAAAAGATGTTTTTACAAGATGCGTAGAACGAAAAAAACAGCACTTCGACACCGCTCAGTGACCGCACTTCGACACCGCTCAGTGACCGTGTCATTATTTCAATCTCATGTTTTTAAACATGAGTTTTTCCTGCGATGCACTGAGCTTGTCGAAGTGTTCCCTGTTGCCCGTTCCCTGTTCCCTCTGAAATGATTCTTCTCGTTCCCATACTTTGTATGAGAATGAATTTTAGAAAGCTCTGCCTTCAATAAAAAAATTGAAAATTTAATCATGTTGAATCATGTTGCCAGTAGGAATTAATATCGGCAATCGTCTTGTTATTAATTCAACTCTGATTAGAGGTTTGGAAGATGGAAGTCAAGCTGTTTCCTTGGAAAAGTGGTAAATGAGAGGCTTCTGTTTATTAAAAAATACTTTCCACCATATCAAGCTATACCTATTTTTAATCAAGAAATTCTCCAAAAATATCCAGAGTTAACAAATACCATTAATCAATTAGGAGGTAAAGTTTCGACAACGGCAATCCAAAAGATGAATTATCAAGTAGATAATCAATCTCAACCAGTGGAAAAAGTTGTCAGTGAGTGGTTAAAATCTCAACAATTATGATTTTTAAAACTTATAAAGTTTTATCGACAATTTCCATAAATTTTTTGCTTTGTTTAATCCTAGTATACTGCAATTCATTATGTAGCATAATAAATTACATTTTTTTTAGCAATCCCTAAATAAATTTAAGTTAACCTGTTGCAGTAACTTTTCTTAACATAAGCATGATTATTTGAATATTACTTGCAAAAAGTGAACTAACCAATTGAGAGGTTTTATGACAACAGGTAATCATGTCATTTTCATGCACCCAGATGGAACTAGTCCATCTCACTATGCTGTTGCAAGATTTATAGATAAGGGTCCTGATGGACGATTGAATTGGGACAAGATGTCCAATGCTGGTGTGTATCTGGGTCACATGGAAAACCAGTTGGGTGGAACATCTAATGCTGGTGCTGTGACTCACGCTACAGGTGTTAAAGTTTATGCGGAGTCTTTTGGTTATGAACTAGGGAATTTACCCATCAAATCCCTTTCTGGAACTACCAAAACCATTGTTGAAGAAGCTAGAGATGCAGGTAAAGTTACCGCCCTAGTTCAATCTGGAGCTATTTTTGAACCTGGTACAGCCGCCTTTGTTGCTAAGACACAGCAAATTACTAACACCAATGGAAGTATCACCGTACCTCGCGCCCAATCTGCGGAAATTGCCAAACAGGTAATTAACTCAGGCGTTGACTTTATCATGGGTGGTGGTGAACTGAACCTTTTGCCCGTTGGTACAAATGGTTTTCACGGAACTGCTGCTCAACTTGATGCTCTGAGTACCAATTCTCTAGTTCGCCCTACGGAAAACCTGATTGAACTGGCAAAGAGCAAAGGTTATACAGTTGTTTATACAGCAGACCAACTCAAAGCTTTACTTAATTTATCTACACCCCCAACCAAAGTATTAGGTGTATTTGCACCTATCCATACTTTTAACGATCGCCCTGAAGAAGTTTTAGCAGCTAACAATTTACCACTATATCTGGCTACAGCACCCACCATTGCCGAGATGCTGGATGTAACCCAGAAGTTGATGGAAAAACACCCCAACTTCAAGAATGGTTCTATTGCCATTGTGGAAGAAGAAGGTACAGACAACTTCGGGAATAACAACAACGCGGCTGGAACTTTAGAAGGATTGCGCCGCACAGATGCAGCCATTGGTGTAGCAATGGAATTTATCAAGAAGCATCCTAACACCTTGATGGTTACTGCTGCTGATAGCGATGCTGGTGGTATGCAAGTAGTCGATCCTCGCACTCCTGGAACAAATCTAGGCAACATTAACAACAATCCCACTATATCCGCCCGTAACGTACCCCTAGACGGTCAAACGGGAGCTAATACTTTACCTTTTGTCGCTGCTCCAGATGCTAGTGGTGATCGGTTCGGGTTTGGTATTGCCTGGGCAGGTACACCCGACTTTAGCGGTTCAATTGTTTCTAAAGCTCATGGTCTCAATGCAGATAAATTACCTGCAACCTTGGATAATACCAAGATTTATGAGTTGATGTATGAGACCCTATTCAATAAGGAATTGGTATCTCGGAATCCTGACCCCACACCAGCCCCCAAAGCTACCAAGTCAACTGGGAATGTGATTTTTATCCATCCAGATGGTACAAGTCCTTCGCACTACATGGCAACCCGCAATGTTGATCTTGGTCCTGATGGTAGGCTCAACTGGGACAAGATGTCCAATGCAGGTGTCTATCTAGGACACATGGCAAACCAGTTAACTGGTACTTCCAATGCCGGGGCTGTCACCCATGCTAACGGTGTGAAGGTATTCAACGAGTCCTTTGGCTTGAATGAAGACCAATCTATTATTACTCCTGCTTCTGGTAAAGTTGGCTACACAATTTTAGAAGAAGCGATCGCTGCTCGTAAAGCAACCGCCCTTATTCAATCAGGTCATATTGGTGAACCGGGAACAGCCGCTTTTGCTGCTGCCACCACTAACCGCGTTGGCAACACCATCCGCGCCCGTGAAAAAACCGCAGAAATTGCTGAACAGGTAATTCGTTCTGGCACTCAAATCATCATGGCCGGCGGTGAAGTTTACCTCTTACCTAAAGGTACTACTGGTTTTCACGTTACCGCCCAAATTGATGCGGCTTTTGGTGACTCCAAAGATCGTCCTACCACTAACCTGATTGATTTAGCAAAATCTTTGGGTTATACCGTAGTTTACACGGAAGCTCAAATGAATACCGCTGTAGCTAGTGCTACTGCTACCACCAAGTTGCTAGGAGTTTTTGCTGCTAACCACACCTTTGACGATCGCACCGAAGAAGCACTAGGACTCAATAGTGCTAATCCTCTGCCCCTATATGTAGCTACTGCACCGACAGTGGCAGAGATGCTAGATGCGTCCTTAAAAATCCTCAGTCAAGACCCCGATGGTTTCTTTGTGGTAGTGGAAGAGGAGGGTACAGACAACTTTGCTAATAACAACAATGCAGTTGGCACTATTGAAGCTGTTCGCCGCGCTGATGCAGCGATCGGTGTAGCCATGAACTACGTCAACACCAAAGATCCCAATACTTTGGTGATTACAGCCGCAGATAGCGATGCTGGCGGATTGCAAGTTTTCCAATTCGAGCCTTACACCCGTCCCGCTGGTAACTCTACCTCTAGCCCTACACTAGCGGATACTGAGCCTAGTGCGCCATTTATCGGTGTTAACCCCACCACTACTAATACTAACCGTGCAGTTTTGGATGGTATCAACGGCAGCACAGGTACAGCAGAAGCACCTTGGAAACCCTTCGCAGCTAAAAGTAGCATTGATGGACCAATGGGTAACTTCGGTGTAGCTTGGGTCGGTACTCCCGATTTCCCTGGTAGCATTGTTGCTAAAGCCCATGGGATGAACGCAGATAAACTACCCAGCACCTTGGACAACACCGAGATTTACAATGTCATGTACCAAACTATGTTTGGTGTGACACCCGAATTTGCGGCATCTCAACAAGCAACTCAGGTAGTATCAGGAACAACCGGTGTTGATATATTAATTGCTGGTGCAGCTAATACTACCTTTGATGGGATTAATGATACTGTGTTCACTGGTGCTGGTAATGATGAAATTGAAGCACAAACAGTATCTTCTCCCATTGCAGGACGTAACCGCATAGACTCTGGTAGCGGTAATGATACAATTTTCGCTGGCAATAATGATGTTGTGTTTGGTAGCTCTGGTAATGATCACCTTGAAGCGAGAGATGTAAGCGGCTATCGCCTCTCAGGTGGTGTGGGTGATGACACCTTCTACCTTGGTTCTAATGGTCGCGCCCTCGGCGGTGATGGCAATGATATCTTCAGAGTTAGTCTTGGTGGTGGTAACTTAATTTCTGGTGGTGCTGGCGCTGACCAATTCTGGATTGTCAATGCTGAACTACCCAAAGCTGCTAATACTGTGCTTGATTTCCAAAAAGGCACTGATGTCATCGGTGTTCTTGGTATTTCCTCTAGCAGTTTGACTCTCAATGTTCTCAATGGTAATACGGAAATCGGGTTACTTGGTCAAACTGTTGCTATTGTTAATGGCGTTACCAGTTTGGATATCAATACCAACTTTGTTTTTCAATAACCGACAAGTATTGGAATTGAATTGATCATTAGCCAGGGAAGAAGATCAGAATTTCTATATTTTCTTCTCTCTGGTTCTTTTTTCACTCAGAGACTATAGTGCGATCGCTTGCTAATACTAAGTAGTGAAACAGAATTAATTACACAATGTCATTGCGTAAGCGTTGCGTGGCGTTAGCTATATGGAACGAAGTGAAATGAAGCAATTCCAAGGGTTGTGATTGCTTCCCTTCGCTCATCCTAAAATGGGGAGGCACTAACCCCAAAATTCTGGTAAAGATTTTTTCTGGGGTAAGACTGGATGTTCAACAGATTCTATCAGCGCCCGTGCTACTCGATCTACATAAGGACGGGAGAAAGACCAAATTAGCGGTGATAACCAACCGCGTAAAGTCACAGAATAGGACAAGTAAGATCCACAGACACTTGATTCGACTTGATATATGACTCTTTCCTCAATTCCTGGAATGGTTAGAATGCGGATACTTAGCATCTGTTTGGGATTTACTCGTTCAACAAAAATCTGGATGGGAACAGGCCAAAACCTTGTGAAGGCTTGAAAAATCAATCCTGGTTTGGGAGCTAATCCTAAGGGAACATTGGTACTTTTGAGAAGAGGATGCCAAGAAACATCTGTTAAATCAACTACTTTATGCCACACTTCATCTACAGAAGCAGAACTAATCTCTCTATATGTTCGCACTAGCGAGGCACAAAACCGCCGACGTTGGCGATGAATCAATTTGGATAACCAAATAGGCATTGTTTTGTTCTCCTCCATAAAATTTTTACAATGATTAACATTGCTTTACATTTTGTCTGAATCACTATGACATTTGAGCAAATTGTACTTAAAGTCTTAACTTATGCAGAAATTCTGTAAACAGAATAATAAGATTATTTCTATGACTGTGAAAACGACTCTCCAAATATGATATGTGTAAGTTGGAGTAATTTCCGTGCCAATAGAGATTTGAAGGCGTTATAAACGGTTGCGTTTTGACGTATAATAAAGAGCTATTTTGGCAGATTAAGCCGGATTCGTGACTCTCTTTGCTGACAAGTTTTGACAACAGAAATTTGTAATTGTTCGGAAATTGTAATTTTAGGTTCGGGAATCTATGTTAACCAACGCGCAAACCCCCACTATCACAAAAGAATCACCTAATTTTCTCCCTGGTGTGAATGCTCAGGCTAGAGTTAGTCAGTTTATGCAGAATGTGCAGGATCAGATTACCCAAGGTTTAGAGAAATTAGATGGTGCTGGCAAGTTTCAAGAAGATAGTTGGCAGCGTCCAGAAGGGGGTGGTGGGCGGTCGCGTGTACTACGTGATGGGGCAATTTTTGAACAAGCAGGTGTGAATTTTTCTGAAGTTTGGGGTTCTCATTTACCTCCTTCAATTTTAGCCCAACGTCCAGAAGCAGCAGGACATGGCTTTTATGCAACAGGTACTTCTTTGGTTCTGCACCCACGTAATCCTTATGTGCCTACAGTTCATTTAAATTACCGCTATTTTGAAGCAGGCCCAGTTTGGTGGTTTGGTGGTGGTGCAGATTTAACACCTTATTACCCCTTTGCTGAGGATGCAAAACATTTTCATCAGACTTTTAAACAAGCTTGTGATCAACACCATCCTGAATACTATCCAGTGTTTAAGCGTTGGTGCGATGAATATTTCTATCTCAAACATCGGGATGAAAACCGGGGAATTGGTGGTTTATTTTTAGATTACCAAGATGGTCAAGGTTCTATCTATCGCGGTCCAGATCCTCATGGGGAAGCAGCTATCTATAGTGATCAGGTAGGCGCGTTACCGTCGCGGAGTTGGGAAGATATATTTGCTTTAGTCCAAGATTGTGCTGGAGCGTTTTTACCTGCTTATGCCCCAATTGCAGAACGCCGACAGAGTATGGAATATAGCGATCGCCAACGTAATTTCCAATTATACCGTCGTGGTAGATATGTGGAGTTTAACCTGGTTTATGACCGAGGCACAATTTTTGGACTCCAAACCAACGGCCGCACAGAATCAATTCTCATGTCTCTACCACCTTTGGTGCGTTGGGAATATGGCTACCAACCTGAACCTAATTCTCCTGAAGCCGAGTTGTATGAGACTTTCCTAAAACCTCAAGATTGGATAAACTGGAAATCAACTCAGGAATAGTTAATGGGTATATTGACACTCTCAGTGTCTTTAGACACTGAGATTCTTTAATCAATGAGCCAACTT
>JBAXRM010000134.1:0-12555 GCA_037131225.1 Nostocales cyanobacterium ELA583
AAGAGGTTTTAGGTAATTTTACTTTTCTTTACACAGATTGGTTTTATTGTGTTCACCTACTTATGCCAATTACCCATTACCTATTACCGATTCTTTAACAAAAATTAGGGGAATTAACCCTAATAGTCGGCATATACTAGATATGGCAAATAAGCCTAATAAACCGCCAAATTCGGGGCTTTGGGCGATAAAACCGCCGATTGTTGTTCCTAAAGCTCCACTTACTCCCGCTACAGCAGCAGCGATCGCAATATAGATAGATTGATTTTTTATTGGGACAATTCCCAAATACATATTAGTCATACACAAATCAATTGCTGCCCAAGTGATGCCAGTAAAGATATGTAAAAGTGGCAACCATAACCAAAAATCAAGTTGATCATCACCAATTCCTAACCATAATAATGGTGTAATTGCTACGAAAACACCAACACAGATAAGAATGAGACGATTACCAATTCTGTCAGATAGTTTACCCCATATAATCAACATCAACAAATTTGCCCCCGTCTGAAGACTGCTATAAATAGTTACTAAAGTCACATCTAAATCTAAAGTATCTAATAAATAGAAGTTGAAAAAAGGTGCGCTCAAATGTACGGCTAACATCCATACACTGAAATAAAGCAGAAATATTAAGAAGTTAGAATTTTCCCCAATAATATTAGTCCAATTAGTCTCATCTTTGATAACATCTTCAGTCGAATTTGCAGATAAATTTAGAGATTTCTGATTTTGTAATTGAGGATTTACGTCTGCTTGAAAATATTGACAATACAAACTAACAATCCCACAAATAATTCCTAATAAGAGAACTAATCCATAACCTTGGACAGTTCCACCATACCAATTTGATATTACTAATCCAGCCAAAGGTACAGATATTAAATTCGTCAGATTGCAGACACTATTACGAATACCAAAATATCTACCTCTTAACCTGCGGGGAACAATAATTGCTAACCAACTCAGCCAAGATGCACTTCCTAATCCTCCCAAAAGATTAGTAAAAAAGACAATTGACAGTGTTAATATTACTAATTGTTGGGAATCTAGTAAACGGGAATTATTAGCAAAAATACCAATTACTAGAATTAGCCACAACAACCGAGAAGTTCCAAAGGTTAATAGAGAATATTGAAATCTACTAGTAGTCTGTTCGGAAATGTAAGCCCCTACAGGTTGAATAAAATTCACCAGCATGGGAATTGAAGATAACATTCCAAATATCATTGGAGTAGCATCCAACTCAACTAATAAATTACTGACTAAAATTCCACCTGTACTCAGGGAAAAAATAGATGCAAAAACAGCGTCTATTGTAGAAGCTTGTAGACTGGTACGAATAGTATTTTTAGAAAATGCTGGTGGAAATTGTTTAGTTAGTGAAGAATCAAGATTGGGAATTTGAATATCCAGTGGTTCAACTATGTCAACCGGAAGAGAATTCATATATTCTGATGACTATAGATCATCAATCGTAGAGTGGATATAATTTACTATCTTTTTAAACTACAAAATTATCTGCGTTCATCTGCGTTTAATTCTGACTTCTCATACCTCACTTATACTAAAAACGGTTAGGAACTTTACTTTTTCCTGACGAAAAAATTCAGTTCAAAGCCTCTCCCCGTGAACGGGGAGAGGTTTACCAGAGGAGTCAATTTTTAAGCCGTTTGTAGTTTGTAGTATAAATGAGAATTAGCTATATCAGTTTTCAGACTCACAGTGTAGAAAACAACTAAAAAAATGTCATCCGTATTTTATAATTAGGAGAATAATTAAGTTTTGGCGATTAATAATAGAGAAAAAGATGCTATTTTCCCCTATTTCTCATCATGAAAATAATTGTTTATATTTATACTGATCCATTAGTGGATACACTCACTTAGATCCCCAACTTCTTCAAGAAATTGGGGATCTAAATTCAATTATTCATCTTTATTTTTAGGAGCTTGTTTGCCCTTTTTACCCGCATTTCTCACATTCATGACTTTTCCTAGCAAATCAAACCAAAAAGGCGCACCCATAGCAATAGCAAAACCACTAACAAGCCAACCAGCAATCATACTTAAAACACTGAAAACAGGCAATCCATTGATTCTATATTTTGTACCGTTGATTTGCTGTTCTACGTTGGCCTTTGTCCAACCAATTGGTAATTCAACTTCTTTTAAAATCTCATTAGGATCAACTTTATCAATACCTGAAGGATTAGATGGTTGTGGTGCTATTTGAGTGGCTCTATCAATAATGATTTCTCGTAATAAAGAATCCTTAGATAAGCGATTGATAATATGAAAAGTATCTGCATTGGCTGCGATCGCTAAAGTGATCCCAATTAAAATTGCCACTCCTTTAGCATTGCGTTTATAAACACCACCGGCTCTTTCCATAGAGCCATCAAAACTATTTTCAATTTCTTTCCGCAATAGAATAATGCCTTCCTCAGTGCTTTTTGCTCTCAGTTGGGCGCGTTTTGCCATAATTTCAATATTAGTAACTACAGATTCTGGCAAAATCTCAATCAGTTCTTTAATTTTTTTATGAGTTTCACTGTCCTGATTTTGGATAACTGCTATAACTTCACCATGAATATCACTACCTTTTCTGATAGATTTGACAATTTCATTAATGTTAGGCTTTAATCCTCCCAAGACTATGGCTTTTTCTACATCTTCAAAAATATCTTTTCTTAAGAATTTTAGTTCCCGTAAAGGTTTACCTAAAATATCTTCATAATTATCTATGTGTGCTTGGAAATTCTCTATATATTTGTCCAGACTATCTCTCATCCGATTCATAGCCATGTATATATCATATTTATCTTTATTGAATTCATCAATGATCCGGTTATACTCCAATTCCAACTGTTTATAATCTGTAGCGATGTTAGTGGCAAACTCACTAGATAATTCCTGATTATTAATGTAGACTTGTAACTGAATTAAAATCTGTCTAATATCCTTTAACCGTTCTTGTTTAAACTGTTCTAGTCTAATTTCAGTTAATTTTTTTACCATTGTTGGCAATTGTAATGTGTCCATAAAAGTATTGGCAAAATTTTCACCACCAATATAGGAAGGCGCACTACGTTTTTGATCACCAAAAACAGTTTCTTTATTTAATCTCAACAATGAACCGATTGCCCAAGTTATTTTCCGAGGAAAAGTTGCTAGTAAACCTTTAGCTTCTTGATTAATACTTTGAATTAAAGGATTACCATAGATTTTATTGACTAGTTGAATTACTTCTTTATTTTCTGAGTTTTGAGCATCACCAGCTAAAAGAATTTCAATTGATCTTCGCAAATGTTCAGCCCGCCATTGCAGCACTGTCGTTAATAGTTCTTGAATTTCTGAAGCTAGTAAACTTAAGATTAAGTAAATAAAAATTAGACCCAGTGCCACATCTAAAACAAATGGTAGGTTCATTGATATTCTCCTTAGGGGTAATTGACCAAGTGGTGATGGTAGTATTTATATCATTTAATTGGAAAAATGCTTGTAAACTTCCTTAAGAAATCAATAAGAAAATCTTCGCCAAAAAATTATCTCTGTTATTGAGAAACTGAGCTAATTTGGGATTTAGCCATTGTTCTTGAATATAAATGGCAACATCAGAGATTCGCTTTAATCTCTATGTGATTAAACCTAG
The DNA here is from genome assembly GCA_037131225.1 of Nostocales cyanobacterium ELA583. Taxonomy (GTDB): domain Bacteria; phylum Cyanobacteriota; class Cyanobacteriia; order Cyanobacteriales; family Nostocaceae; genus Dolichospermum. Next base: position 3,658 of record JBAXRM010000134.1, read on the forward strand.
CAGTTATAAGATCGCCATAGAATATGCCAGAAGGAAGCTTTATTTGGACTCATCTAGAAAAACAACACCGTGTGGTTGAAAAAAAGATTGATTGGCTATGGCTAATTCTGTTGTTATTGGCAGCGGTGATCTTGTTTAGCATCAATCTTGGCGGTTTGCCCTTACAAGATGGCGATGAAGCAACCGTGGCTAGAGTAGCGCGGGAAATTTGGCAAGCGCCAGTAGATTCAATGCGCTGGCTTTACCCTACTTTGGGTGGTGAACCATATCATCACACACCGCCGCTTATGCACTGGTTAATTGCTGGGGCTTATGCTCTAGGTGGTGTCAATGAATGGACAACTCGGCTACCTGGTGCTATTTTGACAGCAACTTCTGTACCCTTGTTATATGGCCTGGGGAGAGAGCTATTTCGTCAACGTTGGGCGGCTATTTATAGTGCTTTGATTTATTTAACAATGCTGCCGGTGGTACGTTATGGCAGGTTGGCGGTGTTAGATGGGGCGGTTACTAGTTTTGTGATTTTGATGATGTGGTTTGTATTGCGATCGCGTCGGGATTTACGTTACTGCTTAGGTATAGGTATTAGTTTTGGCTTAATTTGTCTAACTCAAGGCATAATGGGCGTTTATTTAGGTGCAGTTGTTTTAGTCTTTCTCTATTGGGATACACCCAGGCTACTAACAAGTTATTATTTCTGGATGGGTATTTTTATCGGTTCTTTACCCGTATTCTGTTGGTATGGGTTTCAAGTATGGCACTATGGCTATCCCTTCAATATTGATGTGAATACATCTTTAAGCCATATTAAAACTATTAGTAATGATAGTTCCCAAGCACCTTGGTATTATCTTTTAGAAATTGGTAAATGGACATGGCCTTGGTTGATATTTTTACCCCAAACTATTCGCATGACTTGGGATAATAATAATTTAAGTTGGGCAAAATTAATTATTATTTGGTGTGGTGTTTATCTATTAATCATTTCCCTGATTAGCTACAAACTTTCCTGGTATATATTCCCCATTTATCCTAGTTTGGCTTTAGCCTTGGGATTGCAGTTAGCAGAAATGGAAAATGTACCTGCCTTCTCACGTTATCCCCGCGTTTGGGTAACGAATTTAGCGATTTTGGCGGTGGTAGCTTCTGCTGCGAGTATTTACTTTAGTGGTAGAACTTTAGATAAAGTAGAGTTACAGATAATTTTTGCAGCAGTGGCTTTAACTATGACTTTAGCTGCAATCTTAGCAGAACGAGGTGATAGACAATTTCTGAAAATTTTAATTTGGGGAAGTTATATTTCTCTATTTCTGTTGATGAAATCTAATTACTGGATCTGGGAATTAAATACAGCTTATCCTGTTAAACCAGTGGCAGCGATGATCACTAAAATAGATTCAGAAGTTAAGGAAATATATACATCTTTTCCCTATCATCGTTCTTCTTTGGATTTTTATAGCGATCGCACCATTATTCCGGCTTCTATCGGTGAGCTACAATATTACTGGCAGTATGATAGCCAACCTTATTTTCTCATTAACACATCTACCTTAGAAAACCTCCAGTTCAAATCTATCAAAATAGTAGATCAAATAGAAGATTGGCAATTAATTACTAAAGAAAATAACTCATTTTAAAACAGTTGTCACCAGATTTTTGTGTGGGAATGTAGTTAATATACTCCCACAAGAAATCTATTTTTTACTCTTGCTCATTCTTTCAATTTGGGAAATTTCTTGGCCATTATGACTCATATTATCTGGAGTCACAGTTACAATTCCAAAAAAAACTGCACTTCCCACAACCAAGGACAAAAAAGGACGCTTAATGACAATAAAATCTCTGATAATCCTAGCCAAAGGTCGGCTTTGACGACGTAAAGCCGAAGATATCATCATTTGTCGCCAAATAAATGGATCTCTCACATAATGTCCACTTTGGCAAACAACTAATTTTTCTTGGCAATAAGGACAGGTAAACAGCCCGATATAAGACTTTATTGGCGTTGTTCTGTTATTTCTTTGGCAAATTGGGCAAGTAACATAATGATCATGAAAAGTATTTGTACTCATCTACCTAGTCCGCCTAGTCCCTTGATTCTATTTATAACAATATCTGTATTGAATTTTACTGGAAATCTGGCATTTATGCCATAATCACTGATAGTTATTCGCAAAATACTATAATGGATTGTAAGAAAGAAACTCACCTAATGACATACTCCCTTCAATACTAACCCAAGTTGTTATTACCGCAGAGCGAAATCATTTTTTATAACTATTTTGTGATTTTTGTTAATTAATTATTGAGTAGTCAGTTTCTCCTATAATAAACCAGAACTAGAAATAACAGACAAAAAATAGATTTTTTTTGACATTACTCCGTTTATCAATAGATTCATTAATATAGTTCAGTTTTGTATTCTATCTGACAGCAGAACTCGTAAAACCCTACATTTCCCCCAGATTCCATGCGGTTCACTCAGTTAATTAATCGTTTTCAACCCTCTCCAGAAACAGTAGTGCTGTTTTTAGCCGTCCTAGTTGGCGGTAGTACAGGCATGGGTGTAGTCACTTTTCACTATTTAATCGAGCTAATTAACAACTTCATGTTGGAAAATCTGATGGGACAGATTGGGATTTGGGGTGCTTGGACCTTAGCGGCTGTTCCTATTCTTGGTGGTATCATTGTTGGCCTCATGCGTTGGCGAACTCAAGATTTTGGTCCGGGACTTTCATCTTTAATAGCTGTTTCTCAAGGGAAAGAAGCGAAAAAACCCCTCCGACCAGTGACAAAAATGATCGCTGCGGCAGTTTCCCTCGGTAGTGGTGCATCTTTAGGTCCAGAAGGTCCAAGTGTAGAAATTGGTACTAATTTCGGAGTTTTGTTGTCTGATATATTACAGGTTTCTCAAGAGCGCCAACGGTTACTTTTAGGTGCAGGGGCTGCGGCTGGTTTAGCGGCTGGGTTTAATGCCCCCATTGCTGGAGTATTTTTTGCCTTAGAAGTGGTCATTGGTAGTACCTATTTTGCTACATCTGCTGTAAGTGTGGTGTTACTTGCCGCCGTTGTTGCCGCCTTAATTGCTCAAATTGGTTTAGGTTCACAGCCGGCTTTTGCTTTACCAGCTTATCAAGTTCGCAGTTACATGGAATTACCGCTGTATCTGGGTTTAGGTTTGGGCGCCAGTTTAATTTCTCTTGCCTATACTGAATTAATTCGTTTAGCTAAAGCCGGCTTTGCTGGAAATCTGCCAAGATTAACGTTATTAGGTAAAATTCCTCAGTCAATTCAGCCAATTTTGGGTGGTGTAATTATTGGTACAGTAGGTTGGCGCTATCCACAAATTTTGGGTATTGGCTATGGAACTGTAGAAGCTATGCTACAGGATGAGGATTTTTCTCTCAACCTTTTACTAATATTACTCCTGTTAAAACTGCTGATGACAGCGGTAAGTTCAGGTAGCGGTTTTGTCGGAGGATTATTCGCACCAGCTATGTTTTTAGGCGCTTCCTTTGGGTCTGCCTATGCTAAATTTTTGGCTTTGGTAGCACCAGGAATAGGGGAATATATGGCTGCTGCCCCAGCTTATGCAATGGTAGGTATGGCAGCAGTTTTGGCTGGTAGTGTCAGAGCGCCATTAACAGCAATTTTAATGTTATTTGAATTAACCCGTGATTACCGCATTGTTTTACCCTTAATGGCAGCGGTGGGTTTAAGTGTTTGGTTAGTAGAAATAATTAAACCAACTTTAGATGCTAATTCCAATCTAGAACAGATTGGTTTACCAGAATTGACAGATGAAAAGGTAGAACTTTGGCAACAAATGTTAGTAGCAGATGCTATGCACACCTGCCCCAAAAAGTTATCAGCAACATTGGGAGTATTAGAGGCTGCGGTAGCAATGACACGGGGACGGATACGCAGTGCTTTAATTATTGATGATGATGCTGGTAAGCTGGTAGGAATTCTTTCCCTAGAAGATATTAAACGGACTTTGTTTATATGCCAAAATCTTCCTAATTCATCTACTGAAATTCAGGAATATTTATTTACTCAAAAACTCATAGATATTTGCACTACAGATATTCTCTATGCAAGGGATGATGAACCCTTATCTGAAGCTTTAGACCGCATGGCATTACGTGGTTTACATCAATTACCAGTGGTAGCTAAAGACAATCCTGATTTTATTCTGGGTTTGCTAGAAAGAGAACAAATTGAATTAAGTTGTAATTTAACGGCAATCACTAAGCTACTACAGCAATATTTACCAGTTATTCCTACCACCGAATATAGCGAGGAAATTGGGAATTGGTGATTGGGAATTGGCCAGTATGCAGCGGTCAGAGGTAAAACTAAACCACTGACAACTGATAACTGACTAAACTAATGAATATTCTTTAAGCTATAGCTTCTACTTCAGCTTCTTCCACAGATTCTGAATCTAGTTGTCGAAGTCGAATATGCTTTTTTCCTAAAGTAATGACAAACTCATCACCAGGTTGAAGATTCATCTGTTTTGTGTAAGCTGCACCGATTAGCAAGTTACCGTTTGATTGCACACTAATTCTATAGCTGGCACTGCGTCCACCACGTCCATTGGCACTGGCAGAACCATCCAAATCAATACCCTCAGCATCAATTAGGGCATTCAAGAATTTCATCATATTGACGCGCTCTATACCATTTTTGGTAACAGTATAGTAGCCACACTGTTTAGCTTTTTCGTCTTTACTAATGGATTCTAGCTCTTTAACTTTTTTGAGCAGTTCGTCACCGACGAGGAGTTCAATTTTTTTCTGTTTAGGCATCAACTTAGGTCGAAAATGAGTTTTTGAAGTTGTCAAGTGGATTTTATTTTAGCTGATATTGAACTAACAGGAACAGTATCCTTTCGTTTTTTTTATCAGCCTAGCCAAGTATATTACACTCATAGACAAAATTGTTGCACCATGGTCAATATTTTTCCAAAAATTTTCTAAAATATAATTATAATGATGCTGATAGCTACTATAGATAGGAATCCGCTTTTGATTGGTGGAAGTTATTTGGATATGCAGGTAAGAGACAAAGGGATTCTTGAAAAGAATCAAATAGGAGTTTTGTATAGTATTCTTATTTGATTGGTACTCATGACACAATCAAACTGGGAAGAGGGAAGAGCGATTAGAGAAAGAAAAATTTATAATTACCAAAATATGAAACTAACGACGAGGGGACACTACAGTGTAAAAGCACTGCTAGATTTGAGTTTACGACCAAAATATGGTCCTGAATCTGTCAGAGCGATCGCCAACCGTCAAGATATCCCTGCTCCCTATCTAGAAAAGCTGCTCATAGAAATGCGTCGAGCCGGATTAGTGACATCAATTCGTGGTAGCGTCGGCGGATACCAATTAGCAAAAAAACCGGCACAAATATCTATCGGACAAATTTTAGAAGCAGTTGGTGAAAACATTACTAACTTACCCCTGAACAATCCCACACCTGCTCAAACAGCAGATTGGGTAACATCCAGTCTCTGGAACAGACTCAACCAAAAGCTCAAAGAAGCCTTGTACAATATTACCCTGGCAGACCTTTATTATGATGCTCGCAGTTGGCAAGCATCTCAAGGTGAAGAAGCCAATTTTGTAGTTTAGTGATAACTAACAACTGACAACCGACAAAGAAAAAATGATATCTGCTGTTTTGATTTTGGCTGCATTGTTAGACTACTTAATAGGAGATCCTTGGGGTTGGCCTCATCCCGTGCGAGTTATGGGCTGGGTAATTTCTCGATTGAGTAAACTAGCTCTCCAATATTGTCAAAATCCTCTTTCTGTGCGTCTGGCTGGAATTTTTTTGGGGATGATTGTGATGATTGGTAGTGGTTTAGTTGGCTGGATTATAGTTCAAAGTGCCAAGTGGGTACATCCATTTTTAGGAATTGCTGTAGAAAGCATTCTTGTTGCTAGTTGTTTTGCGCTCAAAAGTTTACGAAATGCAGCTACAGAAGTTCTCCAACCTTTAATAAATGGAGAATTGGAAACAGCGAGACAGGTTTTAAGTAATTATGTCGGTAGAGATACGGCTAATCTTTCCACCGCAGAAATTTTAAGAGCAATCTTAGAAACTGTCACAGAAAATGCGACTGATGGGGTAATGGCTCCTCTTTTTTATACTATTATTGGTGCATTTATTCCTGTTGTCGGTGCTGCTCCTTTGGCTTTAGCATATAAGGCCAGTAGCACCTTAGATTCAATGATCGGTTATAAAGAACTACCTTATACTTATCTTGGTTGGTTTAGTGCGCGGTGGGAAGATGGTTTTACTTGGTTGCCTTGTCGGCTAACAGTGATAACTTTATCATTATTATCCTTAAAACCTGTAAATGTTTGGCGAATTTGTCGCCGCGACGCAATCAAAGATCCCAGTCCCAATTCTGGTTGGAGTGAATGCGCTTATGCTGCTGTTTTAGGTGTACAAATGGGAGGCATAAATTGGTATCGTGGAGTAGCTAAAGATAAACCACTTTTAGGAGATGCTATTTATCCTATTACACCGGACTCTATTGATAAAGCTTTACAATTAACCCAATATGCGTTCTTACTGTGGTTAGGAATAGCAATATTTTGTCAGTTGTTAGTTGTTAGGGTTTAGTAATGCTCATTGGTGTTAACCTATATAGGGGCGTATTGCAATACGCCCCTACTTATCCGTTGGCTTCTACACCCGCCAGCCAGGGAATAAATTCCCTGTCTAATAGCTCAAGTCTACTGAAGTAGACTAAGGAATTTTCTAAGTGTTTAGTCATCTTTAGATGACTTTTGTGATGAGACTGGGAATTCATTCCCAGTCGGGTAATAGGTTTTACGTTAAGTTGACATCTATGAAGCTCTTGCTTTATTCCTACCGTCACCAATTACTAATTACTAATCTTATGTCTACTAAAGTAGTTGAAATTCTCTCATCAGAAGAACTGCGTCGGACATTAACTCGGATGGCTTCTCAGATTGTAGAAAGAACACGAGATTTATCTCAGTTGTTACTTTTGGGTATTCATACTAGAGGAGTACCATTGGCTTATTCATTAGCTCGTCAAATAGAAATTCTGGAAGATGTCAGCGTTTCTGTAGGTGCTTTGGATATTACATTTTATCGAGATGATCTTGATAAAATCGGCTTGAGAACTCCAGAAAAAACTAATATTCCCTTCGATTTAACAGGAAAAACAGTTGTACTCGTAGATGATGTCATTTTTAAAGGGAGAACTATTCGTGCGGCTTTAAATGCCGTGAATGAGTACGGTAGACCAGAAGTAATTCGGTTAGCTGTATTAGTAGATAGAGGTCATCGGGAGTTACCAATTCATCCAGATTTTGTAGGTAAAAAATTACCGACAGCAAAAGAAGAAATTGTCAAAGTTTATCTGCAAGATAGTGATGGAAGAGATGCCGTAGAGTTGATTAGTAGCTAAGATTTCCGAATTTAAGTTAGTATTTAGCTAATAAGCCCATAACACCAAGTTATGAATAAAAAATTATTAGTTGAAGAAATTGAGTCTTTACCACCAGAATTGCTAACTGAAGCATTAGATTTTATTCGCTTTATTAAAGCGAGTCATTTACAAAGGCAGTTGAAAACGGAAACAACTTCGAGCAAGGACACATTAAAGGGTTCAAAGGCTGAAGATTTGCTTGAATTTGCGGGTTCTTGGTCAGGAGACGATATTAGAGAATGCCTACAACTTGTCCATGATACCCGGATGCCGTTACAAACATAAATATGTATTTACTTGATACGAATCACTGTTCTTTCTTGATTGAAGGTGAACTCAATGTTGTCAATCACTTCCGGCAAAGAAGTCAAGCTATCATAGCTACCAGTGCCATAGTTGTGGGTGAACTAAGATTCATGGCACAAAACTCTCAACAGAAAACAGCAATCTTTTGAAAATTCAGGCTTTTCTACAACGGATAGATGTCTATTCTATTGATAACCAAACGGCTGAAATTTACGGAGATTTCAAATCGGAGATTATCAAACAATTGGGACCGAAAGAAAAGCGTAAACGTCAGACTACTAAATTAACAGAAATTGGTATTAGTGAGAACGATTTATGGATAGCTGCTACAGCATTACGTCATTCACTAATTATTGTGTCCTGCGATAGTGATTTTGAGCGTATGCGGGAAGTAAGGGAATTATCGTTAGAAAATTGGGTGTAGTTAGAGAGCGATATGATCTTGATAAAATCAGGTTGAAAACTCCAGAAAAAACTAATATAGACCAGAAATAATTCGGTTAGCTGTATTAGTAGATAGGGGTCATCGGGAGTTACCAATTCATCCAGATTTTGTAGGCAAAAAGTTACCGACAGCAAAAGAAGAAATTGTCAAAGTTTATCTGCAAGATACTGATGGACGAGATGCCGTAGAGTTACAGCACTTCCCGGTGTTATGAGGTACATATCTAGCGGGCAAGATGCCCGCACTACAAGAGTTTCATGATTCAACTTTGTACCTCATAAGAGCGGAAACCGCTGTAATTAGTAGCTAAGATTTCTATTAAGTAGATGGGCAAAAATAAATAACAAATAGTATTATTGATTAGGGCAGGCTAGAAGCCCACCCCACAATCAATATATTAATTTTGTCCTGTGGAATATACTGAGGTGTGTAATTAAGTTAACTTATTGATATTTTTAACTGCTACTAATATTTCTGGTTAAAATGTTAATAATGTTTTGAGGTTAGGAATTAGGAAATATTACATGGCCAAAGATCGGTTTCACTATGCATTGACACTCTCAGGGCTAAAGCCGCTGAGATTCTTGGTTCAACGAGTCCACTTAGTTTAGATCCCTTGCAGTATCTAAACCAGAGGTGGTTCTCTCCCCAAGCGTTAACTTTC
>JBAXRM010000135.1:0-12451 GCA_037131225.1 Nostocales cyanobacterium ELA583
GCAAGTCATATCATTAATTAAAGAATCTCAGCGGCTTTAGCCCTGAGAGTGTCAAAAAGCTATGGTTTTAAGTATGTAGTTTCTAATTGTATTTAAACTTGATGAAAAAAGAATGAGCGTATTTGTGAAAGAAGCTGAAAGTTAATATTTCATTACAACCTGATCAAGACGAATCAATATATAGATTTAAGATCATAGGTATGATAGATGACTTCCCAAAAACGACTCTTAATTTACATATCTTTACAATTCGCCATCTTGGAAAGAGAGTTGGTTGGGTAAACACTTAATGTCCATGTTGCTGATTACAGCCAGATAACAGCGATCTTAGTAGATAAATTGTTCAAGGTGTCTATTACGTTGTTTAAAGTTATGTAGCCTTTTGCTTACAAGCTATCAAGCCCTGGGGTAAACTATGCCTTGATTATGATTATTTCACTCCAGAAGAACACCCGAAAGGAGCAGTTTTTTCAATGTCTCATACCGTAAAAATCTACGACACCTGCATTGGCTGTACACAATGCGTCCGCGCTTGTCCTACTGACGTTCTAGAAATGGTTCCTTGGGATGGCTGTAAGGCTGCTCAAGTGGCTGCTTCTCCTCGCACTGAAGACTGTGTTGGTTGTAAGCGTTGTGAAACTGCTTGCCCCACCGACTTTTTGAGCATTCGCGTTTATCTAGGCGCTGAAACAACTCGCAGCATGGGCTTGGCTTACTAAGAATTTCTAATTTCTTGGTAGTTTAGTGCTGAGGACTGAGAATGGGAGAAACTTTCAGATTCTTCCCTCATTCCTCAGCATTTTTGTTTAAGGAGTCAGGAGTTAGGAGTCAGGAGTTAATCAACCACGAAGAAACGAAGAACACGAAGGAAGAAGGAAGTTACTCAATAACTAATAACTAATGACTAATCTGCTTTTATTTGCTAAAGTGGCTGATCTAGCCTACCAACTATACTTAAAATTTAATCATCCTGAAACCGGAGTGGTTTAAGCAATGTGTGGAATAGTTGGATATATAGGAACTCAGGCAGCGACAGATATTTTATTGGCTGGACTAGAAAAGTTAGAATATAGAGGTTACGATTCGGCGGGAATTGCGACTATTTTGGAAGGTGACGTGCATTGTGTGCGGGCTAAGGGCAAATTGCTTAACCTGCGTTCTAAACTGGCACAAATCGAAAATCCTGCCCAAATTGGCATTGGTCATACGCGCTGGGCAACTCATGGTAAACCTGAAGAATATAATGCCCATCCTCATTTAGATACAGCTTTGCGAATAGCTGTGGTGCAAAATGGAATTATTGAGAATTACCGCGAGTTACGAGAATATTTAAAAGCATTAGGACATGAATTTCGTTCGGAAACGGATACAGAGGTAATTCCTCATCTGATTGCTGAGTGTTTAAAACATACTTCTGAAAATCCTGCTTCTCCTTCGGTGTTTTTAGATGCAGTGCATAAAGCTGTAAGTAAGTTGGAAGGGGCTTATGCCATTGCTGCTATGTCTGCTGATTTCCCTGATGAATTGATTTTAGTCCGCCAACAAGCTCCTTTAGTTATTGGTTTTGGCCAGGGTGAGTTTTTCTGTGCTTCGGATACGCCAGCAATTCTCCCCTATACCCGCGCTGTATTGTCCCTAGAAAACGGCGAAATTGCTCGTTTGACTCCTTTAGGGGTGGAAGTGTATAACTTTGCTGGACATCGCTTGAAAAAGCATCCCCGCACGTTGAACTGGAATCCCGTTATGGTGGAAAAACAGGGATTCAAACATTTTATGCTCAAGGAAATCTATGAGCAACCAGGAGTAGTTCGGGATTGTTTGGAGGCTTATTTTCCAACGGTCGAAAACGCCCAAATCACTGCTGAATCACCGGTAAAATTGGATTTACCAGCAGATTTTTACGCAGATTTAGAACAAATCCAAATTGTGGCTTGTGGTACAAGTTGGCACGCTGCCTTGGTAGGTAAATACTTGTTAGAACAATTGGCGGGGATTCCGACTCAAGTACAATATGCTTCTGAGTTTCGCTATGCACCATCACCTCTAACGGCTCATACTCTGACTATTGGTGTAACTCAATCTGGGGAAACTGCTGATACTTTGGCGGCTTTGGCGATGGAAAAGGAACGCCGTCAAGGTAAAGAGGCTAAGTATCAAGCGCGACTTTTGGGGATTACGAATCGTCCAGAAAGTAGTTTAGGAAATATGGTTGCAAATATTATTAATACTCATGGGGGTATTGAAATTGGTGTGGCGGCGACGAAAACTTTTGTGGCACAATTGATGGCGTTTTATGCTTTGGCGTTAGATTTAGCTTATCGTCGTCAGGAAATTAGTGCTTCCAGATTTGAGGAAATTCTCACTGGTTTACGTCAGTTACCAGGGGAAATTGAGGCGATTTTAGAAACTCAAGAAAAATATATTGAGCATTTGGTACATGATTTTGCAGAAACAAAAGATTTTATCTTTATTGGTAGAGGAATTAATTTTCCCATTGCCTTAGAAGGGGCTTTAAAGTTAAAAGAAATTAGTTATATTCATGCGGAAGGATATCCGGCTGGGGAAATGAAACATGGTCCAATTGCGTTGTTAGATGCAAAAGTTCCGGTGGTAGCGATCGCTGTTCCTGGTAATGTATATGAAAAGGTAATTTCTAATGCCCAAGAAGCTAAAGCTAGAGATTCCCGGTTAATTGGGGTAACTTCGGTGAAAGATGGGGAAGCGGCAGAAATCTTTAATGATTTAATTCCTGTTTCGGAAGTTGAGGAAATTCTGTCGCCAATTCTCACAGTTATACCGTTGCAATTGTTAGCTTATCACATTGCAGCGCGGCGTGGTTTGGATGTTGATCAGCCAAGAAATTTAGCAAAATCAGTGACTGTGGAATAATTGATGTTTTGCTGATTTATTTGTTGTAGAGGAATAAAAAAGTTGGAACATAAATAAAAAAGTTGTACAATTTCTCCTGTGGGTGTATCTACTAACCATCCAGAGGAGGATTTTTTAGATGATCCCAATATCTTCAAATTGATTAATTTATTCTATGCTACCTCAATCAAATTACATAATTAATTAAACTATGAGCGCACCATCTAATATTATTCAACTGGTCGAAAGTTTTCATCAACAAATAGAAGTATATCGTGCTGGTGGGTTAAATGAAACACAAACCAGAATTCAATTTATTGATCCATTTTTTGAAGCATTAGGTTGGGATGTGAGAAACCAACAACAAGCGACTAATCTTTATCAAGAAGTTATTCACGAAGATAGTTTAAAAATCAGTGATACTAACAAAGCTAAAGCACCTGATTATAGTTTTCGGCTTGGAGGAATAAGAAAGTTTTTTGTTGAAGCAAAAAAACCTGCTGTTAACGTTGGTCAAAATATAAGTGCAGCTTTTCAAGTGAGACGTTATGGATGGTCAGCTAAATTAATTTTAAGTATTTTAACAGATTTTGAAGAATTTTCAGTTTATGATTGTCGGATCATGCCTAATAAAAATGATCCGGCCGCTACCGCCAGAGTTAAATATTTCCATTATACTGAATATATAGAAAAATGGGAAGAAATATATAATCTTTTTTCTAAAGAAGCATTATTAAATGGTGCTTTAGAACAATTTGCAGAAACTAAAATCAAATCTGAAATTACTGTTGATCAAGCATTTTTACAAGAAATTGAAATTTGGCGAGAAAATTTAGCAGCTAATTTGGTATGGCGTAACTCTCAAATTAAATCAAGAGAGTTAAATTTCGCTGTACAGATGACGATTAACAGAATTATCTTTTTACGCATCTGTGAAGATAGAGGAATTGAACCATATCAACAACTATATACTTTATTAAAATTTGAAAACATTTATCAAGAATTAGGACGGTTATTTATTAATGCAGATTATCGTTATAATTCTGGTTTATTCCATTTTCAAAATGAAAAAAGCAGAGAACAAGCTGATGATTTTACACTCAGTTTGCAAATTGATGATAGTATCTTAAAATCAATTCTCAGAAAACTTTATCCTCCCGAAAGTCCTTATGAATTTTCTGTGATTCCTGTGGAAATTTTGGGACAAGTTTATGAGCAGTTTTTAGGTAAAGTGATTAAAATATCTGCCAGTCGTCAAGCGGTTATTGAAGATAAACCAGAAGTTAGGAAAGCCGGAGGAGTTTATTATACTCCTAGTTATATTGTAGATTATATCATTAAAGAAACTATAGGAAAAATTTTATTAGGTAAAAAACCAGAAAAAATTCAAGAAATTACGATTCTTGATCCAGCTTGTGGTTCAGGTTCATTTTTAATTGTTGCTTATCAATTTTTACTAGATTGGTATTTACAACAATATCTACAATATCCCAAAAAGTATAAAAATAAATTCTATCAAATATCTAGCACGAATTGGCGGTTAACTTCACAGGAGAGAAAACGGATTTTGTTAACTCATATTTATGGGGTAGATATTGATCAACAAGCTGTAGAAACAACTAAATTATCTTTGTTATTGAAAGTTTTAGAAGGTGAATCTGGAGAAACTATTACTAGACAGTTAGAACTCCTTAAAGAACGTGCATTACCTGATTTAGAGCGGAATATTCTTTGCGGTAATTCTTTGATAGATGGAGAGTTTTATAATAAAATTCAAATGAATTTATTAGATGAAGATACAGCTTACCGAGTTAATGTTTTTGACTGGGAAGCGAGTTTTCCGCAAATTATGAAGCGGGGAGGATTTGATATAATTATTGGTAATCCTCCTTATATTCGTATTCAAGCTTTAAAAGAATGGGCTAATTTAGAGGTAGAATTTTATAAACAAAACTATAGCGCAGCAAGTAAGGGTAATTATGATATTTATGTTGTCTTTGTAGAACAGGGATTAAATTTATTAAAGAAAGATGGTAGGTTAGGTTTTATTTTACCACATAAATTTTTTAATTCTCAATATGGTGCATCTTTGAGAAAAATTATCTCTCAAGGTAAACATTTAGAAAAGATTGTTTACTTTGGAGATCAGCAAGTCTTTTTAGGTGCAACAACCTATACTTGTTTGTTGTTTTTAAGTAAGCAGGGGTTAGAAAATTTTACATTTCAAAAAATTCATGATCTTCGAGATTGGAGTCAGACTTATGAAGATAATAATATTCAAATGTTTTCATATCAGGCTAGTCAAGATGGAGAATGGAATTTTCAAGTAGGTAAAATTATTAATCTTATGGATAAATTATCACAATATCCTTATAAGCTGGGTAATTTATGTCAAATCTTTGTAGGAACTCAAACAAGTGCAGACAATGTATTTGTATTAGACAATTGTGTTATTGAAGAAAATTATATAATTGGAACATCTCAATCTTTAGGTAAAAGAGTCAAAATAGAGTTAGGGTTAACTAAAATATTTTTGAGAGGGAAACAGATTCGTCGTTATCAAACTCCAAGAACAACATCTGTCTTAATTTGCCCTTATTCAATATCAGAAACTAATTGCTCATTATTACAAGAAGAGGAATTAAAGCAAAATTTTCCATTGATTATGGAATATCTTTTGGAGAACAGAAAACAATTAGAAATGAGGGAGAAAGGTAAGTTTGTGAATAGGCCGTGGTATAGTTTTGCATATCCTAAAAGTATGACTGATTTCCAAAAACTAAAAATAATTGTGCCTGATTACAACAATACAGCTTCTTTTACTTTAGATGAGCAAGGTCATTTTTATAAAACTGGTTATGGAATTATACCCCATCAAGATATATTAAATTTACCTGTATTTTATATTTTAGGATTATTAAATTCCAAACTTCTATTTAAGTATTTACTAACTATTAGTACATTTTTAAGAGGGGGATATGTGAGGTTTTGGACTCAGTATTTAAGTCAGATTCCTATTTATACTCCTACATCACAATCGGATTATTCTGCCTGTAATCGGATAGTGCAACTTGTGGAACAAATGCTAAATCTTCATCAAGGACTCACTGAAGCACAAACACCACCAGCTAAAAAAATGATTCAACAACAAATTAAAGCCACAGATAGACAAATCAACCAATTAGTTTATCAATTATATGAATTAACTGATGAAGAAATTGATATTGTTGAGAATGGCTAAATTAAATATTTACCCTTGGGAATCCCTCAAATTTATTGCAACCTGTGGAAAATGTGCGATCGCGCATCGTGGTAATCAAGGGTTAAACCTTAGTTTTGTGGTCGGGAAAAAGTAAATTTTTTAACCGTTTTGAGTATAAATCCTGTTGATGATACTTACATTTATTAGAAATAGATATTCGTTGGCACCAAATTGTGTTTTTAAATATATTTGATAAAATACAGGCAACATAAGCAACATTTTTATTTGGTACGGATTTTGGTGTGTTACCGTTTCCCATCTTATCTACCTACAATTTTTATTTCATCAGTCTTTGAGCATACTTCGTCGCCCCGATAGGGATGATTGTAGCCCGACTACGAGTGCCGTCGTAAAGTTTTAACATAGTCATCTGAAATTAAAGAACTTGTGATGTCTTTGATAAGCCAGTCTGTGAGGGGTGGGAATCTGTTTACATATAGCTATCTAAAGCTGCTGAAGGAATGGGTTCTATCACTTCAATTTGATACACTTCACCATCTTCTTTATAGAAGCACGTAGCTAAACCAAGAATAATGTAGTCATCGGTATTAAAATCGGTAGCATCAGCATAAGCAATTATTGTTGTCATTAGAAATGTCTCTTCTAGAATTGGTAAATAAGGGTTTGTCGGTTGTTAGTTGTCAGTTATTATTGGTAAAAATTCTTTTACCTTTTCTGAGTCATTACTAAAATTTACACTTCAATTCTTTAGAATTTTACTGATTCGGGAATTGAACTTGGGTATGAAGTATACATGATTAGATTTATAGCTCATCTGTTGATGGATGTAAAATCCACGTTCTTCAATAATCTTAGAGCTATCAGGATACAAAAACTGTAACTTTATTTGACAAACCAAGTAAACCAAATAGGCAACGTATGAATAAGCACTCTTTTTTAAATTCTGGTATTCAAAACAATCAAGTATCTCTTTTTGATAAAAACAATCCTTGTCATCAATGTGTGCAGTTACAGGATGGTAATGAATCAATGTTAGAAGAACGTTATCTCCGCTCTTGTGCTTTGAAGTTAGCACAACAAGGAGATTATACTAAAGCGATCGCTCTTTTAAGTCACCTAATTGACAATCATCCTGAAAATGCTGTTGATTACAATAACCGGGGGCTAATTTATTTTCAAAGTGGTGACAGCCAAAAAGCCATATGTGATTATAACAAAGCCTTAGACTTAAATTCTAAATTAGCTAGTGCTTACAATAATCGGGCTAATTATTACGCTGCTTGTGGTGAGTTAACAGCCGCATTAGCTGATTATGAACAAGCATTAGACCTAAATCCCCATCATGTTCGGGCTTGGATTAATCGCAGTATTACTTTACGTGACTTAGGAGAGTACGGGGAAGCCATTGAAAATTTAGAAATTGCGATGCTGTTTGGTCAACTCAAAGGGAATATTTGGGCTGAACGGGGACGGACTTATCATCTTTGGGGTGATTGGAATTGTGCGATCGCGGATTATCGTCGCGCATTGGCAGAACTACCATCTTTAAACCATCAAGATGTTTCCGGTTATCGCTTGCGTTTACAACTCGAAAACTGGTTAAACGAGTTGCTATTTTTTGAAGACTAATTATGAATTCAAAATTCCAAATAAAGCCTACGACTCCCGTAAGGGATACAAAATTTAAAATGAATACAGAGTTAGCTTTTTATTGAGGAGTTTCCTTCTAACTCCTGACTCCTATAAATTGTGCATCACTGGTAGTCACCCTCATAACCGTGATAATTAATATATTTTCTGCACTTTTATGGTACTGAATTAGACTGTTCCGTTGCAGTCTGGTCTTGATTCATCAATATAACTGGACGCTGATTAGGGTCAAAGCGGAATGATTTTTGTTGCATAATACTCTTAGCTTCCCCAGGATCAAAGTTGCGGCTAAATTCTGTCTGCAAATTTTGCACTCGTCCTTCCATAACTTTTACTTCGGTACGGACTGTTCGTAACTTATCCTGTTGTGACCAATGATAAGGCAATAATTGTACTAAAGCAGATACCGCTGCTGTGCTAATAACTATATTAACTGCTACTTTAGCTGTAGTTTCCAGTGCCATTATCTGATAAGCACGCTGGCGTAAATGTCGTTTAGGTCTTGGTACAGATCGGCGTTGTTTTACGGGCTGTAGAGGAGGTTTAGAGGGTTGAAACGCATTCATGGTACTAACAAAAGGCTCGCATAATTTACGGTAATGACCGTCAAAAGCAAACAGGTGCTAATTGCGGCTTAATTTAGCTGCCATATTACTCCATTTTTGGGAAAATTATACAAGTATGAAGATGAATAAAATATTACCTAGTACCGCAGGGCGGAATTGAGAATTGAGAATTTAGAATAAATAAAGCATAAGCTTTTCACAGATTCGCAATGGTTCATTAACTTACTCTATACTATGCTAGTAAGGTAAGGTGCAATTTCCAAAATGCCCATAGCTTAGAACCACAAGCACTTGGAAACTACACCTACTGATACTAGGGTTGATCACCAGTAACGGAGTTACATTGGTGTTATTTGTATAGTTCTGTAGCTAACCGCCAAGCTAGAATTCCTGGAATTAGCGCCACAACCAAAGCAATGTAAACTTGAGTATCTGAGATAGGCATGATGGAAATCCTCCTAATGTGAACTTGATTTTCAACACTCTGTCTACTACTTTTCCCTGTTTTAGCAGGATTAGGAAACATCTTGTTACAAGATGCAACAAAAACTGTGAATTTGTCAGTTGTCAGTGGTCATTGGTCACTGGAAAATATATTCCTCCCACCTGTCCCCTGTCCCCTGTCCCCTGTCCCCTAAATCTATGAGTTTATTCCTTGGTATTGACTTTGGTACTTCTGGCGCAAGGGGTGTGGTGATTGATGAAGAAGGTCTGATTCTGTCCGAAATGCGTCATTTTTGGCAGACTGGGACTATAGATTGGGTTAAATGTTGGCGAGAGGCACTATGGAGTCTTTTAGGGCAAATTCCGGGGGTTTTAAGGCGGGAAATAGGGGCGATCGCTATTAATGGGACTTCTTCTACTATTTTGCTGACTGATGGGGCTGGAGAGCCTGTGGACGCGCCGCTATTGTACAATGATGGTCGGGGTATAACGGCTTTAGAACAGTTGAGCCAGATTGCACCACTCAATCACACCGTGTTAAGTGCTACATCTAGTTTAGCGAAACTTATCTGGATGCAAGAATTGCCTTCTTTCGCAAAAGCTCGATATTTATTGCATCAAGCCGATTGGTTGGCATTTCTGTTGCATGGAAAGTTGGGTATTAGCGACTACCACAATGCCTTAAAACTGGGTTATGACGTGGAAAAATTGCAATATCCTGAATGGTTGGAACAGTTACAAATTCCCCTCCAGTTACCACAAGTTTTAGCACCGGGAACGGCTATTGGTGAATTATGTCCTCAGATTGTGGCTGAATTTGGCTTTAAAGGCGATTGTTTGGTGGTCGCAGGAACGACAGACAGTATTGCGGCTTTTCTAGCCAGTGGAGCTAAATTTCCGGGGGAAGCGGTAACTTCTCTAGGTTCAACTTTGGTACTAAAACTTTTAAGTCGTCAGAGAATCGAAGATGCGCGATATGGAATTTACAGCCATCGTCTAGGAGATTTGTGGTTGACCGGAGGTGCTTCCAATACGGGCGGTGCTGTTTTAAAACATTTCTTCAGTGATGTTGAGTTGGTGCGGTTAAGTGCGGAAATTGATCCAACTCAAGCCAGTGATTTAGATTATTATCCATTATTAAGACCAGGCGATCGCTTTCCGATAAATGATCCCCAGTTATTACCCAAACTAGAACCACGTCCAGCGCAAAATAAAGAATTTCTGCATGGTTTGTTAGAGAGTATGGCTAGAATAGAAGCACAAGGATATGCACTATTACAAAAATTAGGTGCAGATACATTGAGTCACATTTATACAGCGGGTGGTGGTGCTGCTAATCCTACTTGGACGGCTATGCGTCAACGTTGTTTAAAAGTACCAATTGTTTCATCAATTAATACAGAAGCAGCTTATGGAACGGCACTTCTGGCAATGGGAAGAATTTAATAAGTAGGTGAACACAATAAAACTAAACTGTGTAAAGAAATGTAAAATCGCCCAAACCCTCTTCACTCTTGCCTCTTGCCTTTTGCCTTTTGCCTTGCCATAACGACAATTTTCAACACTCACCTACTTATTTTGATAGCGAAGCGCTCCGTAGGAATCATCCCAATAGATAATAAAAAGTGTAAAAAGCTTATCATCATTGATTTTTAGCTATTTTATGAAAATTCATTTTCCGCTTGACAGACTACCAGAACACAAAGAAAAATTTTTCTCCCCAATGGGCAATTAAAAATTTCCTTTGTTTGTGTTACCATATTTCAGGGAAAGCTTCTAGCCAATGCCAAAAAGTATTTGAAGATAAAAATACGGCAATGCAGAAGTAAATAACTGTTAAGCAAATGCTCAACAGGAACTGTATTCTAGTAAATCAACGATAAAAGAGCAAAGAATCGTGTCAGTCGAAACTATTGAGAAGCGTTCTACATCCCGCAAGCTTGCGCCTAAGTATCGCGTCTTGCTCCATAATGATGATTATAACCCGATGGAGTACGTGGTACAAGTGCTGATGACTACAGTTAATAGCATCACCCAACCACAAGCTGTTAGTATCATGATGGAAGCTCACCAAAACGGGTTAGCTTTAGTTATTACTTGCGCTCAAGAACACGCGGAGTTTTATTCTGAAACCCTCAACAATCATGGTTTAAGTAGTACGATTGAACCTGATGAATAGTCATTGGTCATGAGTCATTAGTCATTAGCAGTATATTGTTGACTGATGATAATTGACTGATTTATGAAAATTAATTTAACTCAACTGACCCAATTTCCTGTCCCGGTGCGGCTGGTTTGTTTTATACTAGCCTTGCTGTTTTTATGGCTACCTCTAGCTGCACCAATCTATTGGCTGGTCGAAGATACTAATTTAGAAAGTATTTTGACTCTGGTTATATTATATGTAGAGTTTATTTTTCTGCTCAATATTTGGGGTAAAAAAGTTTATTTACAACCAAAAATATTCAGCTATTATGGGTTGGAATTTACGCGCCTTAATGGTATAGATTTGTTGCGGGGGTTAGCGATTGGACTAACTACTGTTTTAGTTTTATTTAGTTTAGAAGGTATGCTGGGTTGGTTGGTATGGCAACAACCTCGAGTATTTCTAGTCAAAATAATTTTAGAAGGTTTATTAGTGAGTTTGGGTGTGGGGTTTGCAGAAGAATTATTATTTCGGGGTTGGTTATTGGATGAGTTACAACGAGATTATAAATTAAATATCGCTCTGGGGATAGATGCAATTTTATTTTCTGTAGCCCATTTTATTAAACCCTTGGCGGCAATTATTCATACTTTACCCCAATTTCCGGCTTTGGTACTGTTGGGGTTAACGCAGGTATGGGGAAAACGTTGGAGACGGGGACGTTTGGGTTTACCGATTGGTTTACATGGTGGGTTAGTTTGGGGTTATTACATCATTAATGTTGGACAATTAACCAAATATTCGGGTCAAGTTCCTGACTGGGTAACTGGTGTGAATAATAATCCTTTGCAGGGGGTTATGGGGGTATTATTTATGAGTGGACTAGCTTGGTGGATAGGGAGTAAACAGCAGGGAACAGGGAAGAGTATAGAATTTGAACATAAAACCTGATTAAGAAAAAACTATGCGGTTCAAATTAAACGCAGTTTAATTCAAGATCACTAAAATCATCATTAAGACTTGACAAAACTCAAAGCTTGAGTTATCCTTATGTTATAGGTGGGAAAGTGTGCCCCCATATATAGGCTTTTCAATCACCAATATAATTATTTTCTTCTTTATCCTGAAAATCCTTAAATCCTGGATATCCTGGTTCAGACAATTTAAATTTTATTATGGCTTATTTTACCCCAGGGCAACTACTCAAAAGAGGACAATACGAAATTATTGCCACTCTTGGACAGAGAGGATTTGGTATTACCTATGTCTGAATCAGGATATCCAGGATTTAAGGATTTTCAGGATGTTGTTGGCTGATTTTTGGTGGGGAGTTGGTGATTTTATTTTGTCTGAATCAGGATTTCCAGGATTTAAGGATTTTCAGGATGTTGTTGGCTGATTTTTGGTGGGGAGTTGGTGATTTTATTTTGTCTGAATCAGGATTTCCAGGATTTAAGGATTTTCAGGATGTTATTGGCTGATTTTTGGTGGGGAGTTGGTGATTTTATTTTGTCTGAATCAGGATATCCAGGATTTAAGGATTTTCAGGATGTT
>JBAXRM010000136.1:0-12382 GCA_037131225.1 Nostocales cyanobacterium ELA583
ACGTTAATGTCCGGATTAGGAGTCACGCTCGTTGCCCACACTCACCTGAAAGGGAATAATTTAGACATAAAAAAGGCCTAGCTGTGAGCCAAGCCTTTATATATACCAGGTGTTTACCATATATAGCTACTTTAAACCTTATATTGTTCCTATTCATCTTCCTATAAGGTGTGTACAAATTGAATAAAATATGATATGGCGGATATCTATGGTGATTTTTTAGCGATAGCGTTCGCGGAGCGTCCCGGAGGGAACTAGCACTGCTGCAAGCAGAACGCTGATTCAAAAATTACCGAAAACTTGATAGGGTAGGCGTTTAAGCCCACCCGACAGCTATGCTTTCAAAACAGTCTTTGATGCCATTCTCGTCTTTTTGCGTTCAGATTCTGTTAGTTCTTCACCGGCTTGTAAGCGAGTTGCGGAAACTTGTAACACGGTGACTGCATTGGTATCACCGATTTGTAAAGCGGTGTTAGCAGCAGTTTGTAACATAGTTGCGGCCCCAATGCGATCGCCTTGTTCTAATTTTGCCTCGGCTAATTGAGTTTGGCGATATTTAGCTAATACCAAAATAGACTTTAGCACCTGAGCATTGAGAGCAGGTTCATAGCTTTTGCTGAAATTAGCATATATTGGCATCAACGGAGAAAGTAATCCCTGTTTATTCAGAGATGGGTCATCATAGCGAATTTGGACATGGCCAATAACTTGTTTCCCTTCTGGTAATTGTCCCAGATAAATATTCGCTAAAACTACCCTTTCGGCATCTTTCATTAAGTCTCCCAACCGCACCATCAAAGTTCCATTGGCATCAGTTTCTACTGGTAGTTCAATGGTATCTGGTGCAACTTGGGCGACGGGTTTAAGTTCTGCTAGACGCACAGCAGGAATGAAAGATAGGAGTAGGTAGGCATTTGTTAACCCGACTGATTGCACCCGGCGAAACAGCCTGGCAAATTGAGTTACGGCTTGTTCGGGGTTCTCAATATAAGCGAGAGTCCCACCACCAGCATCAGCAATTTTTTCTAGTAAGTCTGGGTTCCAGTCGTGACCAAAACCCAGAGTGTTAATTGTCAGGTTGAGTTTGGCGGCTTTTTGGGCAAGTTGCAAACAGCGTTTATTGTCATTTGGTCCAATTTGCCATTTCCAAATCTGTAAACCATTATCTCCATGTCCGTCTGTGAGGAGGAAAGCTTGGGAAACAGCCCCTTTTGTGCCTTTGAGTAATTCTGTGATCCCCAAGGATAAACCTTCGGCAATGACAGTGCCACCAGCAGCCTTGAGCCTAGCTTTTAGCTGGGTTTTGATGACCTCTATATTCTGGACAATTTGGTTGGGGATAATGACTCCAGAAGTGCCAGCAAAACCGATCACGGAAACCCGGTCGCCTGGTTTTAACTGATCCAATAATTGCTCAACTGCTTGAATGACGATATTCATGGGTCCACCGGACATAGAACCACTTTGATCGAGAATCAAGCAGAGATTCAATGGTAAATTTTGCTCAAACTCAGCAGGGATGGCGGAAATAGAAATTGAGAGTTGCCGTTGATTGCTTTGTTGGGCAGCATCAACGTTAGTATCATTTAGAGCCGATGTTAGTTGAACTTTCATTGAGAAGAAGCATCTTGCAAAACAGTTTTTGAGACAATTCTGGTTTTCTTGCGATCGCTTTGTGATAACTCTTCCCCGGCTTGTAAGCGAGTTGCAGAAACTTGTAACACTGTCGCAGCACTAGTATCTCCCATTTGCAAGGCAGTTTTAGCGGCAGTTTGTAACATTGTTGCAGCGCCAGCGCGATCGCCTTGCTGTAATTTTGTTTCTGCTAACTGGGTTTGCCGATATTTGGCCAAAGCTAAAACTGATTGTTGTACCTGGGGATTTGGTGCTGGTTGGTAGACCCCGGTAATATGAGCATAAATTGGTAGATTGGGAGAGTATAGCCCGACTTGGTTATGGGCAGGATCATCGTAGCGAACTTGAATATTAGCGATCGCCTGTTTACCTTCTGGCAACTGTCCCACATAAATATTAACTAAAACTACCCGTTCCCCGTCTTTCATTAGATCTCCCAACCTCACCCCTAACCGTCCGTCACTTTCTGGTTGTACGGGTAATTCAATGGTATCTGGAGACACTTGGGCAATAGGTTTAAGTTCTGCTAACCGCACATTGGGCATTAAGGATAATAATAGTTGAGCATTAGTCAATCCGACTGTTTGCATTCGACTAAACAACCGCCCAAATTCAGATACAGCCTGATCTGGGTGTTGAATATAAGACAACGTTCCCATGCCAGCATCAGCAATTTTTTCTAAAACTTTATCATTCCAATTGTCACCAAATCCCAATGTATTCAGAGTTAAATTATAACTAGCTGCTAATTGGGCAAATTTCAAACAGCGATCGTTATCTCCATGTTCATTTTCGCCATCTGTGAGTAAGAATGCTTGAGAAACGGTATCTTGTTTACCTTTGGCTAATTCCTCAATTCCCAAGCGTAAACCCTCATCAATCGCAGTTCCCCCATCAGCGGTGAGTTGTTTAATTTGCTTTTTGATATGTTCTCGGTCTGTAATTAACTGATTGGGGATTAAAACTTTGGCCCGGTGATCAAAAACTACAACGCTGAGGCGATCTTCAGAAGTTAGGCGATCTACTAATAAACAAGCGGCTGTTTTCACAGTTTCTAGGGATTTCCCCGTCATTGAACCGCTATGATCGAGTATTAAGCATAAATTTAGTGGTACAGTCCGATCTATGGTTTCACCGCTCGCAGAAACGGAAATTGCTAATTGACGTTGAGTGCTGGTTTGCTTGGCATCTATACCAGTATCATTTAATGCTAGTTGTAAATTAACTTTCATAATCTCTATTTCCTATCTTGTTTAGATATAAATAATTTTATAGATAACTTCACACCACATCTTCCCTAGTACGGAAAAGAGGTTAATAATAGCTCTCCTAGAATGGTTATGGTAAATTAGTAATATAAATACCAATTTTAGAAGTGGAAACCCGAAAAAACACGGATTTCAGAAAAAAATCAAATACAAGTCTTAATGTGCTATTTTTGTTCGTAGACTACATACACTATCAAATCATGATTAATAAAAGCACTGCTTATTTACTTTGCCTACTCTGGTGTTTAGGATTAGGTGGTATTCATGTTTTTATGCTGGTAAACCACTATCAGGTCTTATCTATCTTTTTACCTGGGGTTTGTTTGGTTTTGGTCAGCTTATAGATTTGGCGCTAATTCCTGCAATGGTGGATGAGAAGAACCTTAAATATTTGGCATTACGCGGTGGTAATCAATCCAATACCCAAACTGTTGTGGTTAATCTTGGTGGACAAGTTACAGGACAAACACCAGGATCAGGTTCGGATCTTTCTAGTATTCAACTACCACCGCAACAGGTTTCCCAACAAGCAATAACACCTGCAATGTCCAAGCAAAATGATATTATCACTCTTTTAAAATTGGCGCAAAATAAAGGTGGAAGTATATCTATAGCTGATGCAGTTATTGAACTTAGCAAACCTACTTCAGAAATTCGCTCCATTCTTGTCCCGGATTTCTCACCAAAATCCTCAAACCCTTATAAAATCTGGATTATGGGTTTTCACACTGCATCAAAAATCAACCTCATGAAAAATGCCCGAAACCGTTTCTCTATAAGGATTGTATAGATTGAGATCGCATTGTTTGTGAGAAATGCGGGTTGAGACTATTTGTGCTGATGGATTAATGGAAATAGCTAATCACGAATCTACCGGAGCAGTTATTTATCGATTGATTTAATAGCAATAAAAACAAATATCGTCTATGAATAAGTTACGCTCCTCAGCCTTTTCTCTTGCATAATGAAATTGAAATGCCAATTTAATAAGCATCTAGTTCGGAATTTTTAAAGTTTTTAAATCTATACCCCGAACATTTTATCAGCCATTCTTCTAGACAGGGAATCAATTCCCTGTCTAATAGCTAAAGTCGGTTAAAACCGACTAAATAAAAAAAGTGAAATAACCAAAATATGTTTAGTGATATAAATTTTATACAGCTTAAATCAGAAATCTCTGTGAGAATTTTAATAACCCATGTACAGCAACGGTTTTGGATACATTAAAAGGATGTTTTATCACAAGAGGAACGGTAGATCCCATAATTTAATTATTCAAAAAGGAATTTTTTAGGGTTTCTGCTAAAGTAAAAGGAGATTCTTTAGGAAAGAAATTTAATTTCATTCCTGTTTCTTCAGATGCTTTTAAACGAGCTTTTTCATAACAATTTGCAAATATTTCTATAAGTATACAGTGAGCGAAGCGATCACACATTCCCCAAAGTTTCCCCGACTCTGTTGTTAAAGTCCAATTGCACTGAGATTGATTTATTGTAGATGATGGTGAGCGATCGCGAAGCGCTCCGCAGGAATCGCGTAAGTGCGACCTAGCAGTTACAAAATATATAAATATTTGTATAGTTGAGAATAAAAATAAATTTCCCACTTGTTACATTGTAACAATAATCAACAGTTATTGACTTTATGTACCAAAGAAGCTACAATTAAACTTATTAAATACTGTTCATGGTAAAAGGTAATGAAAACAATAGAAACAGTTGTGAATGTTACCCTAAATAGACAAATTATAGTGCAATTACCTCCTGATATTCCTGCTGGTGAATATCAAGTAGTTATAGTTATTAATGAAAGTGTTAAATCAGAAGAATTAGCAGCGAAAAATAAACTAAAAACATTGAAATCCTCAGCTTATCCGGTGGGTTTAGTTGCTGATAATTTTACATTTCGTAGAGAAGATTTATATGATAGATAAAGCGATTTTTATAGATACAAATATTTTGATTTATAGTAATTTAGCCTTATCACCATTTCACACACAAGCAATACAAAGATTACAAGATTTTGCTAATCAAGATATAGAAATGTGGATTAGTCGGCAAACTTTGCGAGAATATTTATCAGGTATGACAAGACGTAGTGATTTAACTGGAACAATTCCTATTACTTCTTTAGTAGCTGATGTAGAGTATTTTAGCAGTTATTTTCATGTTGCTGAAAATAATGCTTTGGTAACTGAAAGATTATTGAAATTAATGACAGAAATTAATATTGGCGGTAAGCAGGTACATGATGCTAATATAGTTGCCACAATGTTAGTTTATGCCATTCCTCAGTTGCTTACCCATAATATAGGGGATTTTGCCAGATTTTCTGAATTAATTACTATCTTACCGTTAGAAAATTAATAAATGAAAATAAATTTCCCAGTTATTACTAACAAATTTACTCATCTTCTAATTGCACACCTTTAATTAGTTTATGAGCAGATTCAGATATTTTCGTTGTATAAGGCTGTAGTGTATTATTTTTCAATGCTTCTGTGGTAGCAAAATCAAGCGAGTCTTCTGCATCTTCTCATCATTATCTAAAGTTGCAGTAACAATATATTTACCAGAATTACCACCACCAATCATCATATAACTTTCATCATCAGTTTTTAAACTAACTAAAGTTTTAATATTACCATCTAAATCACGAATAGCTGTTTCTATTTGTTGCCAATTTGGATTTTCAATAAAGTTTTCTTCATTCCTGTTTCCTGTCCAGTTGTCAGTATATAATTTTGATACGCGCACTTGTTTTAACTGTGGGAAATCTTCCGATACTTCTTCTTTTACTTCTTCAACTTCGGGAAGTAAATGTGCAACACCAAGCAACTTTCCTAAATAAGATGTTTTCAGAAAAGCTTGTCTTTCAGCATGAGTCATTATCTCTTTTGATCCTGCCATTACTTCATCGCTACTCATATAGCTGAGGCTTTCCCCATCTTGTTTCATGTCGCTGACAAAATTCTGCTGCTGCGGTTCGTGAAAATCTGAAGACATATAAATCTTCTCCACTAGGAGTGCTACGTGATAAGCCAAAATACTCCATTTGTATCTCTATAGTATGGCACAGCTTTATCTAAAGCATCTAGTATAACTAGCGGTGATTCTGTCTTTGGTTTACAAAACTCGAAAGCAACCTTAATTGCATACTAAATTAACCATTTACCAATAGGTTCAATTGACCTTACAGTAGCATCTCCTCGACTGGTAGGATGTACTTCTATATTATTTATTTCCAGATATATGGGAGGTGCAGATTCAGGATAAAAAGATTTAATTTGTCATAATTAGGATATCTCTGAGAATTAACAAATCAAATAATTATTCATAGATGATAAAAAAATTGATTAACGCCTCACCTCTTTTTTTATCTCATTTATGAGATAATATTAACCCAAGTGAGTTTAGTGATTGGTAATAAAATATCAGTTTTAATCCTCTACATCCTTAAATCCTGGACATCCTGATTCTGACAAGTGGTAACATCGCAGAAACCTCCCGCGAACCTAAACATACTCTAAAACCTGTCTGCCGATAAAACCAAAAACTTACGGAAGTTTATAATATTTAAGTTATCATCCTGTAAATCCTAAAATCCTGGACATCCTGATTCAGACAAATAATTGAACGCAGATAAAGATGGATATCGTGATTCTCTGCCACCTTACATACAATATGGGGTCTGACTTGGCGTACAA
Source organism: Nostocales cyanobacterium ELA583 (assembly GCA_037131225.1). Classification (GTDB taxonomy): domain Bacteria; phylum Cyanobacteriota; class Cyanobacteriia; order Cyanobacteriales; family Nostocaceae; genus Dolichospermum. The sequence goes on from JBAXRM010000136.1 coordinate 6,610, forward strand.
TGCTGGAATTGATTAAGATGAAGCCACATCAAGTTAAAAACAGTATCTTATGCCAGCATTTTTATTAGAAGTCGGTACAGAAGAATTACCCGCAGGTTTTTTGAGTGATGCTATTGGACAATGGCGATCGCGCATTCCCCAAAGTTTAGAAACCCACAGTCTCCCCGACGCTGTTGTCGAAGTCTATGGAACACCCCGACGGTTAGCGGTTCTGATTACCGGTTTACCTTCCCAACAAGCAGACAGAGAAGAAGAAATTAAAGGACCACCCGCACAAGCAGCTTTTAAAGATGGACAACTCACTAAAGCCGCCATTGGTTTTGCCAGTAAGCAAGGTGTAGATATTTCTGCTTTAGAAATTCGTCCTACAGACAAAGGGGATTTCGTCTTTGTTAACAAACAAATTCCCGGTCGTCCCATAGCCGACATTTTAACCGAACTTGTTCCCCAATGGGTTTGGAACTTAGAAGGTAAGCGGTTAATGCGTTGGGGACATGGTGACGGACGATTTTCTCGGCCAATTCGGTGGTTAGTCACATTGTTAGATAATGAGATTCTACCACTACAATTAGAGAATGGGGCAAAAGTTGTTAAGAGCGATCGCATTTCTCGCACCCATAGAGTATTGCACCCCGAACCTGTCAGCATTGACCACGCTACGGAATATGTCAATACCTTGGCTACTGGTTATGTTAATGTAACTCCAGAAAACCGAGCCGAAATCATCACAAATCAAGTCAAAGCAGCCGCAGAAAAATTAGGTGGATATACACCAATTTACCCCGATTTACTAGCAGAAGTTATCAATTTAGTTGAATATCCCACAGCAGTTATTGGACAATTTGAAGCAGAATTTCTCAACTTACCAACGGAAGTAATTACCGAAGTCATGGTAAGTCACCAGCGTTATTTTCCCGTTTTCAAAAATGCGGAATGTCAAGAATTACTACCCAACTTTATCACAATTAGTAACGGAGATCCTGCCAAATCTGATATTATTGCTGTGGGTAATGCTAGAGTAATTCGAGCGCGTTTAGCAGATGGCAGATTTTTCTATGAAGCTGATTTAGTTAAACCCTTAGAAAGCTATTTACCCCAATTGGAAAAAGTCACCTTTCAAGAAGATTTAGGTTCAGTTCGTGCCAAAGTCGAAAGAGTAGTTAAAAACGCCGAAAAAATTACTACTCAATTACAACTAAATCCAGATCAAACCCAGAATATCAAAAGGGCTGCATTACTCTGTAAAGCAGATTTAGTAACGCAAATGGTGTATGAATTTCCCGAATTACAGGGAATCATGGGGCAAAAATACGCCTTAGCTAATGGCGAAAATGTAGAAGTATCTCAAGCGATTTTTGAACACTATTTACCCAGAAATGCTGATGATATTTTCCCCCAAACTCTCACAGGTCAAGTTGTCGGTTTAGCTGATAGATTAGATACATTAGTTAGTATCTTTGGTTTAGGCTTAATTCCCACAGGTTCATCAGATCCTTTTGCATTGCGTCGCGCGGCAAATGCGATTGTTAATATTACCTGGTTGGCGAATTTGCAAATTAATTTATCAACCCTTTTAGAACAAATCGCCACAGATTTCGCTACAACTTTTAACAAAGATGCCAAATCCTTAATTAAAACATTGCAAGAATTTTTCCTGCAACGGATTCGCACCTTATTACAAGATGAAAAACAGATAGATTACGATTTGGTAAATGCGGTTTTGGGAGAAAATGATCCCGAATACACAGAACGAGCATTAACGGATTTATTAGATGTCCGCGATCGCTCTCTCTATTTACAACAAATCCGCAAAGATGGTAGATTAGATAAAATTTACGAAACCGTCAACCGTTCTACTCGGTTAGCAGCACAGGGAAATCTAGACTTTCAAACCCTAGAACCACAATCTCTAATTAACCCCGAACTCTTCCAGAAAAAATCCGAATCTGCATTTTATAACGCTTTACTTGAACTAGTTCCTCAAACCAAAGCAGCACAACAAAACCGGGATTACCAACTGTTAGTAACCGCACTAACAAAAATCGCCCCCACCGTCGGTACATTTTTTGATGGTGAAGACAGCGTTTTAGTTATGGATGCAAATCCCGATATTAAGCAAAATCGCTTAAATTTGCTGGGATTACTGCGAAATAACGCCCGTGTACTGGCTGACTTTGGCGCAATCGTCAAAAATTTGTAGCCTAAAGCAACAAAAATTTGTGTAATTTGTACTAATTAACGCTACTATAGGGAAGCTTAACCAGGGATGCTTATACAGTCTATGCCAGAAGCGTTAATTATTGGATTCGGAAAGTCCGGTGTTGCTGCGGCAAGATTGTTGAAACAGGAAGGCTGGGAGGTAGAACTTTACGATAGTAGCACCTCCCCAACCCTCCTCAAACAACAACAAGAACTCGCCAGCGAACAAATTACCGTCAAATTAGGAAACACACCAGAATTTACCAATTCTGATATATCCAAACTAATAGTTGTCAGTCCCGGAGTCCCCTGGGATATTCCTATTCTAGCCAAAGCGCGAGAAATAGGCATAGAAACTATTGGCGAAATGGAACTAGCTTGGCGATTTATGCAGGATATTCCCTGGGTAGGAATCACCGGTACAAATGGTAAAACTACCACCACCGCTTTAACTGCGGCTATTTTCCAAACAGCAGGATTGAATGCTCCCGCCTGTGGTAATATTGGTTACGCAGCTTGTGAGGTAGCAATAGAGGCAAGAGGCAAGAGGCAAGAGGCAAGAGGGAATACAGAAAAAAATTCCGTTGATTGGATAATTGGCGAACTTAGTAGTTATCAAATTGAATCTTCTGTTACTCTAGCACCACAAATTGGGATTTGGACAACCTTTACACCAGATCATTTAGCCCGACATAAAACCTTAGAAAATTACTATAATATCAAAGCCAAATTATTACATAATTCCCAAATCCAAATATTTAACGGTGATGATGCTTATTTGGGCAAATTAGGCTTGAATCATTGGCCAAATGCCTATTGGACAAGCGTTAAAGGTCAACAATTCCTAATAGGTGAAAAAGGCTTTTATATTGAGAATGGCTGGGTAATAGAAAAAATTAGTGATACAGCCCAACCAATTGTTGAAGTATCTGCATTGCGAATGGTAGGGGAACATAACCAGCAAAATCTCCTCATGTCCGTCGCTGCTGCTAGATTAGCAGGTATAGATATTACCGCCATTTCCCAAGCCGTGCGTGAATTTCCTGGCGTTCCCCACCGTTTAGAGCATATCTGCAATTGGCAAGGCATTGATTTTATTAACGATAGCAAAGCTACCAACTACGACGCAGCCGAAGTAGGTTTGGCATCTGTGCAAAGTCCCGCCATTTTAATCGCTGGTGGAGAAGCTAAAGCGGGAAATGATAGCGCCTGGTTAGCGCAAATTCAAGCCAAAGCCGCTGCTGTCTTGCTTATTGGTAACGCTGCACCAGTATTTGCTCAACGTCTGCAAGAAGTAGGGTATGGTAATTATCACATAGTTGAAACAATGGAAAACGCCGTATCCATGTCTGCGGAATTAGCTCAAAAACATCAGGCATCGGTGGTATTATTATCTCCAGCTTGCGCTAGTTTTGACCAATATCCTAACTTTGAAATGCGCGGTGAAGACTTTCGGCAATTGTGCCAAAAATATCTACTTCCATAGGTTGGGTTGAGGATTTATAAATCATTTTTATACCTCAAATTGGCAACGGCAAAAATCTTGTCATCCTATGTGCGATAATTGCCCAAGCAGGTGTGAGGATGTAATATGACGTGCTTATAGCTTATGCGAATCCTGCTTGATGAATGTGTTCCACCTCCTCTCAAACGTGAATTTAAATTTCTCTCTTGAGAAGGATTCTGAAAATATAAATAATCTGTAAGATGGATTGTATATTTTACCCTGAGTGAAGTTGGGCTTGGCTTACCCTCCAAGCCTTTTTATTCTTTTACCAATTACCCATTATCAATTACCCATTCCTTCCATCATCTCAGGAGAAAGTTCCCGCACAGTCCGCAATGGAAATAAACGAGTTGAGGAAATTTGAGCGTAGTCAGAAGTCAGAAAGGGAGCATATTGACTAGCTTCAGGAGTTAACTGTGCTGCCATTGCTAGGGTAATACCTTTGAGGAATTTCCGCACGTCTTTCGCTTGTTCTCCAGTTACTTCTTTGTTCAAGATGGGTGGTTTTCCTTCTTGATATGGGGCGATACTAGGATCTATGACACTTAAATGAGAAGCACCAACTACTCCCACTAACCATTTTGGAGAGGGAATTTTGGCAAAACCCATAACTTGTTCGGTTAATGCGGGAGTGATTTTATCTGCGGAACTGGAGAGAATTAATGTAGGGATTTTCACCTTTGTTAAACCAGTTTCCCCAAACATTAAAGACGTGGTAGGATTGAGAGCGATCGCTTGTTTAATTCTAGAATCTCTCAATTGATAAGTTTTTTCTGGTAATGCTTGCGCTACACACTGAAGACCTTCACTCAAGTTAGTCTTACCTGATTTCTGCTGACAGCGTTGTTTCAGGTTTTCGATTTGTAATTCACCCCCAGCTAATGCTAAAGCCGTTCCCCCACCAAAGGAATAACCCACAACCATAACGTTATTAGTTGTCACTTTTCCCTGTAAAGGATTATTAGCTGTTTGGTTAAGTTTTTCTAATTCATCAAGAATAAAACTAATATCACGCGGACGGTCTAAAAATTCTTGGGGTTCAACCAGTAGTTTTTTGCCTTTGCTGACTACTTTAGAACTGGTTTCACTACTACCAGAATGTTCCAAAGCAGCTACAACATAACCATGAGAAGCCAAATGTTCTGCTAAGTAGCGCAAGTCAGTCCGCACCGAACCAAAACCGTGAGAAAAGACAATTACAGGTTTATTTGCAGTTGCAGCAGTGGAGAAATAAACATCTAAGGGAATTTGTCGTTGACGCTTTTGGTCACTGAAATTTAACTTGAGTGTCTGTACCTGTGCGCTTCCCGCTTGAGTGGGGTCTAGAGAAGAGGCAACTTTGATATCCTTGGGGCTCACTTGAGGCGAAAGACCAAACATAAACCGCTGAGTGCGGATAAATGCACCACTCATACTCCGCGCTACAGTTATAGCCTGGGGTAAATCAATTTCTAGACGCTTGCCGGGATACGCAGCAATAAAACTCAGCACTGACAGACCTTGCGGAGAATTAGCACCTAAAATTAATCCGCTTCTCATGGCTTGTAAACCAGCTTGATCTCGACGGTTAAGCACTGTAGAGATATCACTAAGAACTGTAGTCCCAATTTGGGTATTGATTAATCTATCTAAAGTAATAATATTTATGGGGATGCGGATTTTTAGCCCCTCCACCAAGAAACGACGTTGTTCTTCCATCATTCTCTGGGAATAAGTTCCTAAACTATCTGGTAATTTACCAGTTGCCGTAGATTTTTTTAACTCTTCTAAGGATACAGATTCCTCTAAAGGTCCATAGCGAATTACAACCGTATCTGCTGCACGTGCAGAGGTATTAACTCCAAAAGACGGTATCAGAAAGACGGCACAAAATGCACCGGCAAATACCTTGAAATTCTTCCAGTTTTTCCGTGTCAACATTTTTATATAGCATCTTACACTTAGGAGATTCTAACTGAATTTTATGGTTTTTACTCTAAATTTAGCAACCTTATTTGTGTATTAGCAACTCCTATAAGTAGATGAACACAATAAAACCAATCTGTGTAAAGAAAAGTAAAATTACCT
>JBAXRM010000137.1:0-12209 GCA_037131225.1 Nostocales cyanobacterium ELA583
TATTACTTTTGACTTTTGATTTTTGACTTTTGACTTCCGCGAAGCGGTACTAGTAGCTTGCGTGGTGAGCCATAAAATATCAAGTAGTGTAGGGTGGAAAAATTTAAAAACTGTTACATAACAATCTTTTTAGAGTTAATATTCATGCTATAAAAAAATCTCACATACTGATAATTGACGTATATAATATGGAGCTTAGATAATATGAAGATTGCAGATAATATACCTCAGATTCCTGACGATTTCATTATAGAAGTGGCTAACAAACACAATGTTAGCAAAACCGAGCTAGAGGCATTACTTTTAGCATTAAAAAATTACCCCGGTGCAGAAATTGCCCAGAAACTCAATATTTCTCAACCGGCGGTGAGAAAAAGATTAGGAGAAAGTTATCGTAAATTAGGTATAGAAGGGAGCGGTAATAAAAAAATTTATAACTTGAAACAGAAATTATTTACTCAGTATCAAGGCGCTCAAGAAAATGTCCTTTCTGAGGATTGGGGTGAAGCCGTTGATGTAGAAGGTTTTCGGGGTCGAAATGAAGAAATTTTAGAGTTAGAAGAATGGATAATTGGTAATGATTCAATACGGTGTCGTTTAGTGGCAGTGCTGGGAATGGGTGGAATTGGTAAGACTGTGATAGCAGCTAAAGTTGCCAAACAAGTCCAGCCAAAGTTTGATTATTTGATTTGGCGATCGCTCCGCAATGCACCACCATTAGAAGAAATTCTTAGTCAACTTTTAGAATTTTTACCTTCTAATCATCCTGAAAATTTCTTAGCAATTAGTGAAAATAACAAAATGCTTTTACTAATTGATATCTTAAGAAAACATAAATGCTTAATCATTTTAGATAATGTAGAATCAGTGCTACGTAGTAGTAAAGGCAAAACTCAGGGATGGGCTGGTGAATATGAGCCTGGGTATGAAAACTATGGCTACTTTTTTAAAAAGATAGCAGAAGCATCACATGATAGTTGTTTATTAATCACTAGTCGTGAAAAGCCAAAAGAAGTAGCTGCACTAGAAGGTAAAAAGCTGCCTGTGAAAGTGTTACAGTTAAATAGCCTCAAATTAGCAGAAGCCAGAGAAGTTTTGCTAGATAAAGGTTGCACTTGTGATGATGATGAACAATTACAAGAATTAATCAACAGATATTCTGGTAATCCTTTAGCTTTAAAAATAGTTGCCACTACAGTTTACGATTTATTCAGCAATAACATTGCAGAATTTTTAAAAGAAATGAAGGAGGCGAGTGCTGCTTATGGAGATATTCGGACGCTTTTAGATACACAGTTTAACCGCTTATCAGAATTAGAACAACACGTGATGTATCGTCTAGCGTTACGTCGTGAATATATTTCATTGACTGACATAAAAAGCGATGTAAAAAATAATGCAAAAACACTAGATGCAGAATCTAAAATACTAGAAATTATTGAATCATTGTTGAGGCGATCGCTAATTGAAAAAGAAAGAAATACTAATAGATTTGGGCAGCAGTCTGTGGTGATGGAATATATTATTGACCGCTACATTGAACAGGCAACTTATGATATTTCTGACATTAATGAAAAAAAAAACTCGAGTTTATCAATGCCCACCCATTAATCCAGGCAAGATCACTTGATTATATCCGGCAAATGCAAGAGCGACTGATACTAGAACCAGTTAAGCAGAAACTTATTAAAGCTTTTGGTACAACCACACAACTAGAATCTCATTTACGGCAATTGATCAGGACTTTACAGCAAAAATCACTCCCAATTAAAGGTTATGCCTCTGGCAACTTAATTAATCTACTACGACAACTCCAGATATATAAATCCTACAGCAATTCCCAGATTGATTTAAGTGGACGTGATTTTTCGGGTTTGACCATCTGGCAAGCTTATCTCAAAGATGTGAACTTAAAAAACACCAGCTTTGCCAATGCTAACTTAAATAATTCTGTTTTCGCCGAAACAATGTCTAGTATTGTTTCTGTGAGATTTAGTTCTGATGGTAAAAAATTTGCCACAGGTTTAATGAGTGGAGAAATCAGATTATGGCGTACTTCTGATACTAAACAACTTCGTATTTATAAAGATCATACTACTTGGGTTTGGACTTTAGCCTTTAGTCCAGATAATAAAACCCTCGCTAGTGGTAGTGCTGACCATACCATTAAACTCTGGAATTTAGAAACAGGTGAATGTCTACACACCCTAAAAGAACACACTAATAAAGTTTATTCAGTAGCATTTAGTCCCGATAGTTCTCTTTTAGCTAGTGCTGGTGAAGACCAAACTATTAAACTTTGGAATGCACAAACAGGAGTTTATCAGCAAACACTATCTGATCATAATGGCTTGGTGTGGTCTGTCACCTTTCAAGCATCTACAACTTCTAACATTACTCCCTTACTGGCCAGTGGCAGTGCTGACAGCACAATTAAGCTGTGGGATATTAATACAGGTAAATGCCTGAAAACGTTAAATGATCATAATAGCGATGTTCACTCTGTAGCCTTTAGTCCTGATGGACAAACATTAGCTAGTGGTAGTGCCGACCAAACCCTGAGACTGTGGGATGTAACTACAGGTCAATGTAGACAAATATTAGAGGGACATAGTAAAAAAGTTTATTCTGTTAGATTTAGTCCCAATGGTCAAATCTTAGCTAGTTCTGGTGAAGACAGAACTATTAAACTTTGGGATATCTCACGAGGTGAATGTCTCAAAACCTTACAAGGTCATTCTAGCCAAGTGTGGGCGATCGCCTTTAATCCCAATGGTGACACTTTAATCAGTTGTAGTGATGACCAAACAGCCAGGTTATGGAACGTAAAAACAGGTGATTGTTTGAATACCTTACAAGGATATACCCGTGATGTATATTCAGTAGCATTTAGTCCCAATAGTCAAATTTTGGCTAGTGGACGAGATGACTCTAACATTGGCTTATGGAATTTAAAAACGCAAAAATGCCACATTTTGAGGGAACATCAAGGACGAATTCGCTCAGTCGCTTTTCATCCCCAAGAACAAATACTGGCTAGTGGTAGTGCTGACAATACCATCAAACTTTGGAATATCACAAATATTGATCAAAGCCAATGTATTCAAACTCTCAGAGGACACGATAACTGGGTGTGGACAGTTGCATTTAGTCCCGATGGAAAAACTCTAGTCAGTAGTAGCGAAGACCACAGTATTCGCATCTGGGACACATCTAGTGGTGAATGTCTCAAAAAAATTGATGCACATAGTAATTGGGTGTGGACAACAGCATTTCATCCTCATGGTCATACCCTGGCCAGTGGTAGTGCTGACAATACCATCAAATTTTGGGATGTCGCAACTGGAGAATGTTTGCAAATTTTTACTGACCATCAAGACATGATTTGGTCACTAGCTTTTAGTCCTAATGGGCAGTTTTTAGCCAGTGGCAGCGAAGACCAAACTGTGAAGTTGTGGGATCTTAATACAAATAAATGTACTCAAACATTAGAGCATGATAAACAAGTTTACTCAGTGGCATTTAGTCCCAATGGGCAGATTCTAGCTAGTGCCGGCGCTGATACTAAAGTGATACTATGGCAAGTTAGTACAGGTAATTGTAAAGAAGTTCTCACACTAGGACATACAGAAGCGATTCGTTCTCTAGCTTTTAGTGCTGATGGTAAGTTATTAGCTAGTGGTAGCGAAGATGAAAATATTCAGTTGTGGGATATGCAAACTTGTAGTAGATTGCCACCTTTTCAATCTGCACGTTTGTATGAAGGCATGAATATTAGCAATATTGAAGGCTTAACCGATGCTGAAAAAGCATCTTTAAAAATGTTGGGTGCTGTTGATTAAAGTCTGAATTTTCAGACAGTAATTTTTTAAGAATTTATACATTCATAATCAAATTTACTTCACAAAATCATTCTAAGGATATATGTATGCCATCACAATTTTATTCTATTTTACCCCGTTCATGGAGATGAAATCATGGAAAACTTGAATTACTAAAGAGATATCAACAAAGTTGATAAATAGGCATTTTGGCATCAAATATATCAATGAATATGCTAGGTTCTAAAATGATTTATGGTCGATAAACAAAAGTGAAAATTTTACTGATTGGCGAATTTATTAAACACAGAAGCTTCAACGGAGCTAATAAAGCCTTACCTGTTTTAGCTTCCAGCTTGGTTAATGCTGGATTTAGTCAAGTTTTACAATTAGATTTAGAACGTCCTGATTTAACTATTGATGATGTTTTAAATGAAGTCATAAATGCTGATTTAATTATATTTGCTGGTTGTTTAACAACCCAATGGGCAGAAATTGATGATCATAGTAGAAAAATTTTTGGAGAACTTCAGAAATATCACCGGGAAACAGTACCAATTTTAGTTGGTGGTTATGCAACTAAAAGTGTTGAAGATATTGCCCGTATTACACCTTGGATTACAGCCTTTTGTGATGGTGAGGGAGAAGAATCAATTATAGAAATTGCTCATGCAGTAGCCAGAGGTACTTTCTATGAAGATATGAAAAATTTACCCGGATTATGTTTTATGAATCAAGATGGTAAATTTTACCACGTTACACCTGATTCCTTTCATAATACAAGTATTGTTTTTCATCGTGCTATTGCAACAAGAGTTGACAAATTTGATGATATTAACCAAAACTTTGGTTTAATTCATATATCACAAGTCCATGATATGGATATTTTTAAATCTTCAGATGGAAGACAATTAAAAACAGCCCAACTCTTTACTCAGCGAGGATGCCCTTGGGGATGTCATTTCTGCAATAAAAGTAATGAAAGTAATCATGTTGTGAGATTAAGCGCGGAATCCTTGCGTAGACAATTACGGCAATTAAAACAACGTGGTTATGAGGCAGTTTATCTAGATGTTGATACTTTTACAGTTCATGACCAGGATGCCAAAAGAGAAGCAGAAATTCTTAAAGAAGAGGGATTTTTTTGGGGTTCAAATACTAGAATTGATAAAATTAACTATGATCAAATGCGTTATTTAGTAGAAAACAACTGTGTATATATGTTTTTTGGAGTTGAACATACATTACCAGAAGTATCATTAGCTAGTCACAAGTTTAATGGGTCTATTGCTAGTCAAATTAAGCAAGCCTTTGATTATCAAACTAAGGTTATCAGAGTTTTTGAAGATATGAATAAAGCTGGATTACCCAGTAGTTATTTTTTGATTTTAGGATTACCAAAAGCTAAATTAAACGCTAGTAAAACTGATATTATTGATTATGAGCCAACAACTTTGGCTGATGACATGGAAGCAATTCGTTTTGGTATTGAAAATTGTCATCCAGATTTTTTAAATTTCAATGTGCTGCGATTTATGCCTGGGAGTGTAGCTGCTGATATGATTGGCAATTGCAACTATTCCTGTGTGCGTCCGTCAAAAAAACAGCCAATTACTGCCGGGTATTTTCTACCACGAACCGTCCAACATTATAGCTATCCCCTATCCCAAGAACATGGTGTTTACCGATTGTGTGAATCAGTTAGTAAATATCAACCTATTTCAACTGCCTTGAATCCTCAACGGGTTTATGATACTATCTACTATGCGATGCAGTTGATTAATAATAAGATTGATACAGGTGGTAAAGCTACAAAGTTGTTTATTGATAGAGACTTACTAGCTTTAGGTTTAGTCAGTCAGGATGAACAGGGAAAATATGCGATCGCTCCTTTAGAATATTTTGCTAACATTTGAATTAGACAATATAAACCGTCAGTAACTCAGGGCTAAAGCCACCTAAAGCCACTGAGCTTGTAAGAGTAATCAAGCAAGCTATACTGACCAGACCACCCTAAGCGACTTGCCCTGACTTGTGCCGAGCGAAGTCGAGGTAGCGATGTCGAATTGAATGAGATACATTATAAGCCCCCTCCTCGCTTGCGGGGAGGGGGTTGGGGGTGGGGTTCTTGTATCTCACTCAACCGAGAACCGCTATATGTGAAGAAAGTTGTTGAGGGATTTCGGTTTGTAACTATTTTGGACAACTCTCTGGCATATTCCTTTAAACTAGCCATAGAAATATCAAAACATAGAAATATCCAACATTGAAAATGGAGACTTTGGACAAATGCCTACGGTAAATTTATGCTGCCATGAGTTTGTAGTTGCTATTTCTTCAATTGCTTGTATTTTTGGTCTATGGTTGCTCAAGGATTGCAATCAAGCGATAGATGATTTTCAAGAAATAGAAGAAAATCTCTTGAGAATGAGCTTTGCTTACTGGTTAGTTTATTGCATCGCCTTTGGGATTGAGAAAGTATTTTTATTGGACTGGGACGTTATCATTGTCAGCTTGAGAATTACTATAGCTTTGTCATATTTCTTAACATTTTTTTGTATTCTCAGTTTGCCGTTACATAAATTTGCAGTGCATAAAATTGAGGAATAATCAAAAGTCAAGGTTAGAACTAAATTTAGCTCCAACCTTGCTATTTGTGAATTCATAATCTAGGCAATTCTCATAGCAATAGCGATAGCGAAGCGCTCCGTAGGAATCGCACCTTCGAGTTCATCCTGTAGTAAAGTGGTCAGGATAAACACTTCTTGCACTGTCTTACCTTGACGAGCAATGATTTTATAACCACCACGGATGGGTACGGATATACGCAACTGCATTTTTGGTGCATGACCTCTAGCTCTACCAATGACCGCAGGTGTGACAGTCCCAATACCATCCTGTCTGCACAAACGTTCTAAAATCGGAATTAGACCAGGAATATGGGTAGAATGATTCCAAACTAACCTACCATCAGTGGGTTTAGACATAATGGTTAAGCAGCTTCCAGAGGAGCCATTGTCAACCCAGCCCGACGCAGTTGTTGATGGTATAATTCCGCTTGTTCTTGGGGTCCTGTCCAGACAATAGCTTGTCCTTTATAGTGTACCTGATTTGTGAGTTCCCAAGCGCGATCGGCCGACATTCCCGGAATATACTTCATCAAACACTCAGACACGTGCTGAAAAGTATTGAAATCGTCATTCAATACAATCACCTTATAATTAGGATAGGTTTTCCGAGTCACTTGATTAACTCGGTCAGGTGTCACAGTTGGTGCTGAAGTCATACTGTACACATCTGCAATTTTTGTCACCATAGGAAAATAAGTCAAAAACGACGTTTTACAAACTGACACTACAAATAACTAGTTTAATCTATTGCTGGCTGGGTTAGTAGTCAGACCTAAGTTCAACATAACTAAACTACCGGGCTATAATTTATAAACACATCAAATGTAATAGACACTTAACATTTTCAGGACTTTATTTATTAGATCCAGAATACAATTGAACTAAGAATATATAAACTTAATAACAGATGCACAAAATGAACACATTTCCACTTTATACAAATGACTTCCACGCTTGGACTCAAGAACAGGTTAATTTACTCAAAACTCAACAATGGATACATTAGATACTGTTAACATCATTGAAGAACTAAGTAGGTGAGCATTAAAAACTGTCGTTATGAAAAGGCAAAAGGCAAGAGGCAAAAGGCAATAGGGAAGAGGTTTTAGGTAATTTTACTTTTCTTTACACAGATTGGTTTTATTGTGTTCATCTACTTAGAAACTTTGGGAAGAAAAGAAAGACAAGAATTTAGAAACAGATTAGCCGTGTTGCTAGGACATTTATTAAAGTGGCAATTTCCAGCAGAAAAACGAAGTAGTAGTTGGTTGAGTACAAGTACAATTCGAGAGCAACGTATTCAAATTAAACTACTTTTACAAGATAGTCCCAGTTTAAAACCGTATTTAGAGGAAGTTTTTAATCAAAAATATTAAACCTACCGCCAATCGTCCCAATTTTCATTAAAAATAGAAGTATCAGGAAAAGCCGTAGGATTACCATTTTGTTCTAACAGCTTTCTTAAGTTTTGTACTTGCGGTTCTTGTTTCGGTAAATTATCAACTAATTCATGGGGTGCAATTCTCTGTTTGAGTGCAAAACTAGCCACAGTTCCCGCAGCAGCACCAGAAGACCATTCAAAAGAATGAACTCGATAAGCAGCAGCCGCTATATGGCTGGTAGCAATACTTTTTCCCCCAACCAATAGATTATCTATTTTTTGAGGAATCATCGCTCTGAGTGGGATTTGGAAAGGATAAGATTGACCAGCACCTCGTCTTTCTCCCGCACGTTCAGTATTACCAGGTGCTTCCACGGGACTTTTTGCCATGCAAGGATGAAAATCTATGGCATAATGACCAATACCCACAGCATCAGGGTAAATTGTAGAACGACTTCTGCGGATAGCTTTTTCTGGGGGAATTTCCCCCCTAATTACAGAAGTCGCTTCAAAACCAGCTACTGTTGCTTTTAAATTGCGATATATATTTGCTGGTAGAGTTTTTCGATAATATTCATCATTATAATTACGCCGAGAAATATCAACTTCCCAAATACCAAAACCGTCTGGTTGTCCCCAACTAGGACGGCCAATAATCCTTCTTCCTTCCCGAATATAGGGGTATTTAGATAAACCATGAACTGTCCCCATTGGCGAATCTAAACCTGTCAAGAAACGGATATTTGTTTGCGGTTGTTTAACACCATTACCTAATTGAGAATCTGTAGTTCCTCCATACAACCAATAAAAAAAAGAAAATGCCTTTTCTTCAGCTTTACGGAGGGTTTCTGTCCGTAGTCCTCCTTGCCAACCTCCTGGTTGTAACTGTCCAGAATTTTCTAATTGTTGACGAGTATAAACTAAATTATCTGCGGCTGTTCCTGGACGATAATCATTTCCCCAAGTCCAGTTTTGCATGGAAATATCTCCTGGTGTGGGTGCGGTAAACTTCACACCATTAAAATTAGTTGGTTGTCCTTTTTGGGGACTCCAAATTCGCCGATATGTAAATACTAAATCAAAATTTGCTAATCGCTTTAATTCATAACTAAAATATGGTGAATATTTTAAATAAAATGGCGGCATTGTTTGTTTTTGCGGTTCTTTTGTTGCCTCCATTGCAAAGGTATAAGTGAAACCCTGGGTACAGTAAGGATCATTTGTAGTGCTAGAAGATGAAGGCTCAAGATAAGAACGGGCATCAATTCCCAAACGATAAGGAACATCGGCTAAAGCTATAATTTCTCCAGTTTCACTTGCATCTACAACATACCATTTTCCTAAATTGTTTTGTTCAGGTTTCGGCAGAAAACGAATAATAGTTTTATTTAAAAGAGATGAATTTTTATAACTATAAGCATCTTCAATTGTTTGAGATAAAGTATTAGTATTTAAAGGTGGTTGATTTTTTGCTGGTTGATGTTGAATAGCTATGGCATTATCAATAATTTTGCCATCTTTACTAATTTCTAAATCTTTAATTACTGTATTTGGAAACCATTGTAAGTTTCCTTTTCCCTTTTTTTCAGCATCCTTGAGCATTTGTGTCATGATATCGTGAGCATCATGAGGTAGAAAACAGGAGTCACTTACCCAACAATCACCAGGATTAAGTTTGCCATATTTCCGTTCAATGCGATTTCTTAATTCCAAATATCCGCGAGAATAGAATTGTTTAGCTTTTTGAGTGGGTCTTTCATCTAATGCAGATGTCCCTTGAGAGGAGATTTGTCCCCCCAACCAGTCGGTTATTTCTGTTAAACAAACTGTTCTTCCTGCAAGTAAACCTTCATAAGCTGTAGCGACTCCAGACAGTCCACCACCAACAACGAGAAGATCACAGTTGACAGTTTTGTCTGGGGTGCGTGGAGGAGTAGCACTGACCGCGTAGGGGGTGAGGAAGGTGGTAAATAAGCTGAAGCTGATGAATGACTGGAAGCCTTTTTTATATCTATGTTTCATGGTTTCTGCACCTGAGTAAACTACTACGTCAAATTGTAGACGTTAGCATTGGGGCAAGGTTATTTTAAGCTGTTTTGGCTTAAAATTAGGAAGATTGGGGTAGGTGTATCACCATTCATAGGCGATCGCAGTTATTATATGTAAGTAACAAATTAGGCTATTTATTAAACATAAATTATTAAAGCACTTAATTATGAACTATAAACAACAAATGATACAAGGTTTAATTGACGAATTATAGAAGATAGATGTATCTAAGATAGATCTCATAAGATCTCCAAAATCAGAAGATTTAAACCGTTTGTTACAAAAAGTTTCTCTTCTTCTTAAAGCTCATAATATGGAATATGAACTCAATATATGCGAAGAATCACTTAAAATCATGCCATCTGCATCTCCCTTTGACGATAATTGGTTGATCTCTAGGTTTAAAATACCTTCTGATCAAAAAGATTTTGCTAACAAAATACTTTCAGCATTCTTAAATAACTTGAATAGTGAAGATAAACCTTCAGATCATCTCTTTCCAATGGAAATAGTACAAGATAATGCTTGTGCAGTCATGCTAAGACGATTACTAGAAACATTAATTATTGAATGTTATGAAAAACAGGGTATTGAAAAAAATATAAAAGATAGTAATAATCAGTATCTAAATCTCGATGCAATCATTACAAGTTTTACAAATGAACCTAAATTCAATCTATCCCGTGATACAAAAAAAATTTGCGTAAGTTAAAAGAAATAGGAGATAAATCAGCACACAATCGGTACTTTACAGCTAGTCGTAATGACATTGATAAATTAGCTCAAGATATCCGAGTCATTATTCCAGAATTAGTTGAAAAAAGTGGTATCAGAAAAAAGTAATGTACTAAAACTGACTTATATTTTATAAACTTTGTGACTGTTTCCACCTTTAGCTTCTAGACGTTCTCTCTTTGATTTATCCATAATTCCATCCTCGAATAGCGAATAGCTCTCCCCAAATCTGTTAATATCAAAAAAAACCTTACACCAATCATCTATCATAGATGGTATATAAGCACACCTCTGCAAATACTAACCACCGGATAGGGAAAATTGTCATGAAAAACAAAAACCCCATATTCTCAAATCTAGCTTTAAAAAGTGCCATTTTCTTGTCACCCTTACTGCTATCAACGGCTTTTATCAGTAGCTATCTTGTACCATCTGCTACGGCTCAAATCCTATCAAATCAGGAACGGGAAGAATTAGCGCGACTGCGAGAGGAAACCAAAACTCAAAAACAAGTCCAATCTGATTTTGAACGAGCTTTTACTCGCACGAATACTTTACTTAATATCTGGTTAACTATTTTAAGTTTATTTCCTGTGGCTTTAATTGCTATATTATGGTTTTTTCGTCGCGCAGTAATTCGGGAAGTTCTAGAACGCGCAATGGAACAAATTCAAGGTATTGAAAATTTGCAAACTCAATTAACTACACTTCAATTAGAAGCAAAACAACTGATTCAAGAATCTAAACATACTACTCAAGAATTAGCACAGGAAGTTAATAACCTTAAACAAAAAATTCAAGGTGAGGAAAAAAATTTATCTATTCTTTTATCTGATTTACCTAAATCAAAACAAGAGTTTTTAACAGCTTTGGAACTTGAAGTTGAATCTGCTCAAGAGAATATTAGTAATTTAGAGTTTAGATTAAATACTCAACTAGAACAATTAAATTTATCTGCTCAACAGCAAAGAATTACAATTGATAATATCAAAAAGTTAGAGATAGAGTTATTTTCTCAATTTACCCAACTCAAATCAGAAGTAGAAACCCAAAAAGATATTGCTGTTAATAGTATTGAACAATCTCGCGCTGATTTGATATCTCAGTCTCAGGGATTAGTTCAGAGTTTGGAGTCAGACACTCAAGAACAAAAATATCATGTTTTAGAAAGTTTGGCAAAATTACAATCAGAATTTACTGATGAATTATCGCAATTTCAATTAGATGTTAAAAATCAAAAAGATATAGTTACAGAAAATATTGAAAACCTTAATAATATATTTAGGTCAGACGTTACTGAATTAAAAACTGATGCTCAAGTTCAAAAATATCAATTGCTTGATGGGTTAACTAAAATACAAGACGAATTTTCTCACCAAGTTACAGAATTACAAAATACAGCTATTCAACGACAACAGCAAATTATTGAGAATTTAGAAAAATCTGGAGGAGAATTTACATCTCAATTTTCAGACTTACAAACTGACGTGCAAAAACAACAAACTACTGTTTTGGAAAATTTGCAAAAGTTAGAAGCTGAATTTTCTCACCAAGTTACAGAATTACAAAATACAGCTATTCAACGACAACAGC
>JBAXRM010000138.1:0-12172 GCA_037131225.1 Nostocales cyanobacterium ELA583
GGAAGCTTTGGGGCGTGTGGTGTATGCCTTGGGGAATAATGGAGAAGATGGCACAGAGGGAGCTTTTTATCAAAATGCGATCGCTACCTATTCCCACGGTCCATTATTACCAAAAAATCCTTTTGTTGCCGATTGGTTAATTCAAACCGCATTGAAGTTGAAATATAAACAGGATATTAAACTTTCACCTTTAGATGATACCTTAGCAATGCAAGGACGGGAAGCGATGTTTAAACGCTTGAAAGTTAATTTACCCAGTGTTGCTGGAGTTAGTTAGGATTTGAAGTAGGTGTAGTTTAAATTGAGGATCTTAACTTTCATATTAAACTACATTATTTTTTTATTAAGTAAGAGTAATTTTCTCTAAAATGTCTGATATTTTACTAGTAAATCTGAGATTGTTCACTTAATCATTATTTTAAATCTGTGCAACTTCCTTTCGACTCCGCTCAAGGTCAACCTTCTTCCCCAGAATTTGAAAATCAATCAAATCAGCACCTCGATAAGGGGTTACAAAAATTACTCAATCGTCTTGTTGTTAAAATAGAACGAGATGAATTAGTCCGACAAACGACAAATCAACTGCGAGAATCACTTCAGGTTGATCGAGTAGTCTTGTATTATTTCTATAAGCAATGGGAAGGACAGGTAACATTTGAATCATTAAGTGCTGATAAATATTCAATTCTCGGTTCTACTGGTGCAAACGATTGTTTTAACCATGAGTATGCTGCTTTGTACTTAGAAGGACGGGTAAGAGCGATCGCTGATATAGAATTAGAATCAATTCAGGATTGTCACCGTGATTTTCTTCGCAGTATCCAAGTTCGTGCCAATTTAGTAGTCCCAATTTTGATACCAAGGGGATTATGGGGACTTTTAGTAGCTCATCATTGTCAATATTCCCGTGATTGGAATTTAGCAGATATTGAATTAATGCAAATGGGAGCGCGAACTTTAGCCACAGACTCTAATATTTTAGAAAGTTAACAATCAATAAGTTTGCCAATTTACGAAGATTAAATACCTGT
This sequence comes from Nostocales cyanobacterium ELA583, assembly GCA_037131225.1. Taxonomy (GTDB): domain Bacteria; phylum Cyanobacteriota; class Cyanobacteriia; order Cyanobacteriales; family Nostocaceae; genus Dolichospermum. The sequence goes on from JBAXRM010000138.1 coordinate 1,032, forward strand.
GAAAATGGCAACAATATGGACTAAACAACCTCTAATTACCTCTGAAAATAATTGTCAGGAAATAAATTATCTAACTGCTCAATAAATGGGGATGAACTAACAATTACGTCAGGATTTTCCCCCATTTGCAGCATAGTTGTGAATTTAGAGTATTTATTTCTCCACAGGTGCAAGCTTTAAAGGATATAATGGTTCAGATCCATTTAATTGCCAAATGCTCAATACCAAGACAGAAGCTACAGTTAGCCATATACAAGAAAAAGATAAAATCATTCCCGCTAAAGGCACAGTTTGCCAATAAATAGCTGTTACAACTACAGCAGATAACCAAGGACCTAAAATCACTACAGGAACAGCAGCACCTAATCTTCTTTCTACAGTAAAAATCGTATTCCAAGTATCACCTAAAGCCAGGTGTAGCACAAACAGAATTAAAGGCAATACTAAAAATTGGTGATTCATTTCCCGCCAAACTAACACAGAAGAAATTACCCGCAAAACTGCAATTATCATCCAAACTACGGGAAATGCTAAAGGTGGAGGAGACCATCTTGGTCTAATTACCTGATCATAAGTTGTCCGAGAACGGGTATTATCTAAAAGAGAAAAAATTCGGGAACGGATACTTAATAAAGCGAAAAATAATGCAGTTACTAAAGTGCTAAACCAACTGGGAAAAGAAGAGTTTTGATCAATCAAAGTTACTAGTTTTTCCATTCCCACCAAGACAACAATCATCACTCCTATTTGCAGGATAGTTCCTAATATATAAACTAAAACAGCTTTGATATCTAGTTCTTGTGTGTCTGCTGCTGATGTATTTAGAGACTGTGGTTGATTCTCCGTTTTTACCCCCATCACTATATTGACAAACTGTTCAAGTATGCCATCATTATTGGATTGATTCATAATTAACAAATAGCGAGTAGTTTATAGTTGGTCATAATAGGTTATTATATGATATTGTCATAGTAAAAATGCAAGGAGTCAGGAGTCACCGAGTCAGGAGTCAGAATAAATACAACCTGCAAAAACATTTGAAGATTTAATAGTTTAGCAGAAAGCACATCAATTTGTGTTGGGAGTATATCAATTAACTGCGAATTTTCCCAAATCAGAAATATATGGATTGACTTCTCAGTCTAGACGTGCATCAGTTTCAATTCCGGCAAATATTGCGGAAGGATTTAAGAAAAAAGGAGATTTAGATAAAGTACAATTTATGAATATTGCACAAGCTTCTTTAGAAGAATGTAGATACTATCTTATTCTTACACAAGATTTAGGGTATGGCAATACATCAGAATTAATGTTGAAACTGCAAGAAGTTAGTAGATTATTAGATAGTTATGCAAAAGCTATTTTCAAGAATTCTAACTCTTAATTCTTATTCTTTCTACATCCTGACTCCTGACTCCTGACTTAAAAATTGTTAATTTAAAATTCCTTTACTCTACCAAATACTAATATGTCATTTGTTCCTTTACATATTCACAGTGATTATAGCTTGCTGGATGGTGCTAGTCAACTACCCGAATTAGTAGATCGAGCGATCGCATTGGGAATGAAAGCGATCGCTCTCACAGATCATGGTGTCATGTATGGTGCAGTTGAACTCATTAAAATCTGCCGCAACAAAAATGTTAAGCCAATAATTGGCAACGAAATGTATATTTTAAACGGTGAAATTGACAAACAAGAACGCCGTCCTAAATATCATCAAGTCGTCTTAGCAAAAAATACTCAAGGATATAAAAACTTAGTTAAAATCACCACAATTTCCCACCTCCAAGGAGTACAAGGAAAAGGTATTTTTTCTCGTCCTTGTATTAATAAAGATTTACTCAAACAATATCGTGAAGGTTTAATAGTCACCAGTGCTTGTTTAGGTGGAGAAATCCCCCAAGCTATTATGAGTAATCGTCCAGATGCAGCCAGAAAAGTTGCCAAATGGTATAAAGATGTATTTGGTGAAGATTTTTATTTAGAAATTCAAGATCATGGTTCTCAAGAAGACCGGATTGTGAATGTCGAAATAGTCAAAATTGCCAGAGAACTAGGAATTAAAATTATTGCGACAAATGATTCCCATTTTATCTCCTGTTTTGACGTAGAAGCCCATGATGCCTTGTTATGTATTCAAACCGGGAAACTGATTAGCGAAGATAAAAGAATGCGATATAGCGGCACAGAATACCTCAAATCCTCAGAGGAAATGCACCAGCTATTCCGTGATCATTTACCAGATGATATCATTGCGGAAGCGATCGCCACAACGGTCGAAATTGCTGATAAAGTTGAACCTTATCACATTATGGGTGATCCGCAAATTCCCACACCCACAATCCCTTCAGGACATACACCAGATACTTATGCCGAAGAAGTGGCATGGCTGGGACTTTTAGAAAGATTAAATCGTAAATCTCGTAATGAAGTTGATCAAGTCTATAAAGAAAGATTGGAATATGAACTAAAAATGATTCAGCAAATGGGATTTTCTACCTACTTTTTAGTAGTGTGGGACTACATCAAATTTGCGCGAGATAATAATATTCCTGTTGGTCCAGGACGAGGTTCTGCGGCAGGTTCATTAGTAGCCTATGCTATGAAAATTACGAATATTGATCCCGTACATCATGGTTTATTGTTTGAAAGATTTTTAAATCCCGAACGAAAATCAATGCCAGATATTGATACGGATTTCTGTATTGATCAACGAGATAAAGTAATTGAATATGTAACTGAAAAATATGGCGTTGATAGAGTTGCTCAAATTATCACTTTTAACCGTCTCACATCAAAAGCAGTTTTAAAAGATGTCGCTAGAGTGTTAGATATTCCCTATGGTGAATCTGACAAAATGGCGAAAATGATTCCAGTCGTCCGGGGTAAACCAACAAAACTCAAAGTGATGATTTCTGATGAAACACCCGAACCAGAATTTAAAGCCAAATATGATAATGAGCCTCATGTACGGCGCTGGCTTGATATGGCTATACGAATTGAAGGAACTAACAAAACTTTTGGAGTTCATGCTGCCGGTGTGGTTATTTCCGCAGAACCATTAGATGAACTTGTTCCCCTGCAAAGGAATAATGACGGTTCTGTAATTACCCAGTATTTCATGGAAGATTTGGAATCATTGGGATTATTAAAAATGGACTTTTTAGGGTTGCGGAACTTAACCCTAATTCAAAAAACCATTGATTTAATTGAACAAAGCAAAGGCTATCGAATTGATCCTGATGAAATTACAGGACAAGAAAGAAAAGCACAAAAAATATTAACTAAAGGTGATTATACAAGTTTACCCAAAGATGTTGCTAAAGCTTATTCACTATTAGAAGCCGGTGATTTAGAAGGAATATTTCAATTAGAATCTTCAGGAATGAAACAGATAGTCAGAGATTTGAAACCTTCTAATATTGAAGATATTTCTTCTATTTTAGCACTGTATCGCCCAGGTCCATTAGATGCGGGATTAATTCCTAAATTTATTAATCGTAAACATGGCAGAGAAGAAATTGAATATGATACTCAAATTTTAGAACCAATATTAAATGAAACCTACGGAATCATGGTTTATCAAGAGCAAATTATGAAAATTGCTCAAGATATGGCTGGTTATAGTTTAGGACAAGCTGATTTACTCCGTCGGGCTATGGGTAAAAAGAAAGTCTCAGAAATGGAGAAACAAAAGCAGAATTTTATTGATGGTTCCGCAAAAAACGGTGTAAAACCCCAAGTTGCAGAACATTTATTTGGGGATATGTTGAAGTTTGCGGAATATTGTTTAAGTTACGAAACGGAAATTTTAACTGTTGAATATGGTTTTTTAGAAATTGGGGAAATTGTTGAAAAACGGATTGAATGTAGTGTGTATACAGTTGATAGTAACGGAACACTTTATACTCAAGCAATTGCCCAATGGCATAATCGGGGACAGCAGGAAGTTCATGAATACTTATTAGAAAATGGGGCAATTATTCGCGCTACAAAAGACCATAAATTCATGACTGAAGCAGGGGAAATGTTACCCATTGATCAGATTTTTGAACAGGGTTTAGATTTGTTACAAGTGGGTGTTGCTAAATAAAAGGATGAATTTTTCGGGCTGCGCCCCGCTACGCTAACACGCAGAGGCACAGAGAGCAAGATTAAATACACTTCATCTGCGTTTATCCGCGTTCAATTAAATAATAAATAAATTAGAAAACCAGTATCATCTACCCAAAGATAGATATTATAAATTATTAGTAATGGTAGCTTAAAATCTATAACGATTTTATGCGAGTAAATAAAATGGCTGTGGGTTTAGAAGAACAGGGTAGCAAATTTATCACCACCGAAGCAATTAAAAATCAAGACGGAGAACAAAAAGTTTGGGATGCTTTTCGGAGTGCCTTTGCTGATAGAAACTGTATTGGCTATTGGCGTTATCCGATTTTTTCTAAAGTAGGAGAAATTAGAAAAGAGCCAGATATCTTAATAGTTGATAGAGAATTTGGTATAGTTGTAGTTGAAGTAAGATCCATCAATATTGATCAGATAGTAGCTATTAATAATCAACAATGGCAATTACAAAATAGTGAGATTACAGAAATCAATCCCTATCAACAAGCAGAACATCAATTACGAGCATTGATATCATATAGTGATAGAGAAACCGCACTGTGGCGAAAAGTAAATGGTAGAGCTATAGTTGCATTACCGCAAATTACCGCAGAACAATGGCAACAAAAAGGCTTTGATAAATTGCCTGATATTCCGCCAATTATATTTCAAGACCAATTAGGAAAAGTTGGTTTAATCGAAAGAATTCAAGAAGCTAATATTGTCATTCCTGGAGCAGATTTAGAAGATAAAGATTGGGAGTTATTGCTATCAGTTGTAGCAGGAACACCTGTATTGCGTAAACCACCTCGTAATCAAGTTAATACCACTGGAAAAACCCGTTCTAGTGTCATTGATAGTTTACGAGAAAGACTCTATGAAATTGATTTACAACAAGAACATATTGGTAAAGAAATTCCCCCTGGTCCCCAACGGATTCGCGGTATTGCTGGTTCAGGAAAAACTGTTTTACTTTGCCAAAAAGCCGCAAATATGCACCTAAAACATCCAGACTGGGATATTGCTTTAGTCTTTTTTACCCGTTCTTTATATGATTTAATGATTAGGTTACTCGACCAATGGATACGGCGTTTTAGTTGTGGGGAAATGGAATATGACCCAAAAACAAACTTAAAATTACAAGTATTTCATGCTTGGGGAGCAAAAGAACAACCAGGTTTATATAGAACCATTTGCGAATATCATGGTAAAAGACCGGGAACTGTGCAAAACACCAATGAAAGACAGCCAAATCGTGGTTTAATAGATTTAAGTAAACGACTATTGGAAGAAATTACTATTGAACCCATGTTTGATGCCATCTTAATTGATGAAGGTCAAGATCTAGTAGCTGAAGATGATTTAAAATATGAAGATAAACAAGCCATTTATTGGTTAGCTTATCAAGCTTTACGACCTGTAAATGCAGATAAGCCAGAAGAAAGACGCTTGATTTGGGCTTATGATGAAGCGCAAAGTTTGGATAATTTAGTAGTACCCAAAGCTAAGGAAATATTTGGTGAACAATTAAGTAATTTATTAAGTAAACAACCTCAATACGCTGGAGGCATAAAACGTTCCGAAGTTATGAAACGTTGTTACCGAACTCCTGGACAAATTCTCACATCTGCTCATGCTATTGGTATGGGTTTATTACGTCCAGAAGGAATGTTAACAGGGATTACAAATAAGGATGATTGGCATAGAATTGGTTATGAAGTCAAGGGAGATTTTCGCCGAGTTGGTAAACCGATAACTGTCGAAAGACAACCACAATTTTCACCAAATCCTATTCCTGAACTGTGGGGAAAACCTGTTTTAGAATTTGTAACTTATAGTTCTCGTGAAGCGGAAATGACGGCTTTATCTGAGAATATTATGCACAATATTGTTCATGACGGACTTAACCCCAGTCGAGATATTTTGGTTTTGGTTTTAGGTTCACCTTATGAAGCCATGGAATTAGAAACTTCTGTCGCCAGTTATTTAATGGAACATGACATTGATGTTTATATTCCTACTGCTTTAAAGTTAAATGATTTAGCTCCCCAATATCCCAATCATGACCCGGATAAATTCTGGTGTGATGGTGGTGTGACAGTATCACGTATTACTCGCGCTAAGGGACATGAAGCAGATATGGTTTATGTAGTAGGTTTTGATAATGTGGCGCGAAATGAAAATGATGTGAATTTCCGCAATCAGTTATTTGTGGCTTTAACCAGGGCGCGAGGTTGGGCGAATTTAAGCGGTGTTGGTAATTATCCTATGTATGAAGAAATGCGAAAGGTAATTGCTAGTGGGGAGAGTTTTACTTTTACTTATAAGCGTCCACCAAAACGGGATATTGGGGATAATGAATAATGTCTGAATCAGGATATCCAGGATTTGAGGATTTACAGGATGTTAGTTTAAGTTGGTGATTTTTTGAATGTTAGGATTTTCTGATTTAGAGATTTTTGATTTCCGATTTTTTGCTAATTCTGTATTAACTCGCACTTTTAGAATTAATCATCAAATCAATATTTAAAATGTCGGCTCAATTATTTCCCACTTAAAGTCTGTCACGTCACTTGAATAATCCACCTCTAAACCTGAAAATCATCCTCTAATTCAGCAACGCAGTTATACTGCAAACGGCTTAAAATTTTACCCCTCTCCAAACCTCTCCCCGTGAACGGGGAGAGGCTTTGAACTGAATTTTTTCGTCAGAAAAAAGTAAAGTTCTTAACCATTTTTTAGTATACGCTTGTAGATTATAACTACACACTCATTTCTAACATCCTTTGCATTGGTCGCAGCGCAGCTATGCGGATTGCTTCTGGTAATGTGATTTCTGGAGTGCGGTTTTTCATGGCTAAATATAGCTTTTCTAAGGTATTTAACCGCATAAATGGACATTCGTTACAGTTACAATCACTTTGCGGAGGGGCGGGAATAAAGTGTTTGTTGGGTGCTAGTTTTTGCATCTGGTGAATGATTCCCGGCTCTGTAGCCACGATGAATTCCTGACTAGGGCTGGTTTGACAATAATTGAGTAAGGCGGCTGTAGAGCCAATATAACTGGCGTGACGCAATACACTGGTTTCACATTCTGGGTGGGCGATCGCTTCCGCATGAGGATGTATTATTTTTAACTGCACTATTTTCTTTTCAGAAAACGTCTCATGGACAATACAGCTACCTTGCCATAACAACATTTCCCGTCCAGTTTGTTCGATTACATACCGTCCCAAGTTGCGGTCTGGGGCGAAAATAATCGGCTGTTCTTTGGGTATTTGCTGGACAATCTTCACAGCGTTGGAACTGGTGCAGATAATATCGCTCATGGCCTTAATTTCCGCAGAACAGTTAATATAAGAAATTACTAAATGATCTGGGTGTGCGGCTTTGAAAGCGGCAAATTCCTGGGGAGGACAACTATCTGCTAAGGAACAACCAGCATTGATATCTGGTAGCAATACCAATTTATCAGGATTGAGGATTTTTGCGGTTTCCGCCATGAAGTGAACACCCGCAAACACAATTACATCTGCTTTGGTATTGGCTGCAGCTTTAGCTAATTGTAAGGAATCGCCAATAAAGTCGGCAATATCTTGAATATCAGGATCTTGATAGTAGTGGGCTAATATCACCGCATTGAGTTCTGTTTTCAAATCCTCAATGGCTGCAAATAAATCTAATGGTAGAGTTCCTGATTTTTGGGGAGTAAGTGTAGTTGTAAACACAATTAAAAACTGCTTTTTTGTAAAGTTATATTACCTTGTGCATTTAATTATAGTAGTTTTTACCAAAAATCGGGGGAATTGATTTGAGTAATTTATATCCAAATCCGGCGTAGTTTCATATCCTGGAGATATACGGCTTTTTAAAGTGACATGACCAGTCAGAAAACTCAATCAAACCTTGTCAAAATTGCTGTAATTGGCGATGTTCACGACCAATGGGAAGTAGAAGACGGTATAGCACTCAAGCATCTTGGTGTTGACTTGGCTCTATTTGTCGGTGATTTCGGGAATGAGTCGGTAGAAGTGGTAAAAGCGATCGCTTCCCTAGATATTCCCAAAGCGGCTGTTATGGGCAACCACGATGCCTGGTACTCGGCGACTGAATGGGGACGCAAAAAATGTCCTTATGACCGCACCAAGGAAGACTGGGTACAGGAACAACTCGATTTATTGGGATCTGCCCAAGTCGGTTATGGTAAGTTGGATTTTCCCGATTGGAATTTAACTGTGGTGGGTGGTCGTCCGTTTACCTGGGGCGGACCTGAGTGGCGATTTGCGGAAATGTGTCAAGAACGCTATGGTGTGTCTAATTTAGAAGAATCCGCAGATAAAATCGTTAAAGTAGTCAAAAGTGTTACTTGTGACAATATTATTTTTCTCGGACACAATGGACCAAGTGGTTTAGGCGATCGCGCTGAGGACCCTTGTGGCAAAGATTGGCATCCGATTGGCGGTGATTTTGGAGATCCCGATTTTGCTGAGGCTATTTCTCAAAGTCTCAACCTCAAGAAAAATGTTTCTCTTGTCACCTTTGGACACATGCACCGAACTCTGCGCCATACTAAAAAGCTGCAACGGAAGGCTGTGTTTAGAAGTCCAGAAGGAACTATTTACTTAAACGCGGCTACTGTCCCCCGGATTATTCAGGAAAATGGTATCAAGTTACGGAATTTTTCTCTGGTTTCTTTGGAGGATGGTGTGGTAACAAAAGCTTCTCTGGTTTGGGTGGGTAAAGACTTCCAGGTCGCTACTGAGGAAGTTTTTTATAATTCTTCGATTTCAATAGTGCCAATCCTGTAATTATATGTTATGATTTTATTTGTCAGTTTTTGTATTACACAATTCTGGCAGATAATCTGGAGAGGTGGCAGAGTGGTCGAATGCGCCTGACTTGAAATCAGGTGAAGTGAAAGCTTCCGGGAGTTCGAATCTCCCCCTCTCCATTTTTTTAATTTTTATCTCACGCAGAGGCGCAGAGTCACAGAGAAGAGCGCAGGTGTTTGATATGGAAATATTAAATCTGCTGTAAGGCAAGAGTTAGTTTTGCTATTATTCCAGATATAACCTTTCAAATATGTAATTCAGCAATAGGTATGATTTGCTGAATTTACGAATAATGATAGGGTGTAGTCAAGTGTACATATTTAAATCTAGTTAAAATTCAATTTGCTATGAAAGTAGAAATTTCCAACTTGGGCGTTACAGCACTTCCCGGTGTTATGAGGTACAAAAACCCCACCCCCAACCCCCTCCCCGCAAGCGATGAGGGGGGCTAAGATGTACCTCATAAGAGCGGAAACCGCTGTATTCAAAAAGCTGCGATTGATTTAAAACCTCTCACCGTATTTGTTGGTAGCAGTGGTACTGGAAAAACTTGGACAGCTTATACCTTAGCATCTATATTAAGTCGGCATGGCTTTCAAAGATATTTGGAAGCATATAGCGATAATAAAAATCAAGTAAAATATGATTCTTTAGATAAAGGTATTGAAGAATTTTTAGAAATAGGTAATTTTCAACTGAATTTAATTGGCTTTGCAGAGGAATATGCAGAAAAATATATTAATGATGTTTCTCATATTGCTCCTAATTGGTTATCAAAATTCCTAAATACAGCAAGAGTAAGTTTTAATAATCTTCAAGTTGATTTTCGTTTTGATGAATTGAAGAAAGAGTTTTTTGAAAGAATAAAAAAATACTCTTTAGACAAAAAGAGAACTTTTGGTTCTCATTTATCTTTACAAATTCTCAAACAAGAAAATGAAGAATATATTTATTTTTACAGAATTTCTGAAAGTGATAAAGATAATATCAAACTTCCTCCCATTTTCAATAAAGTTATCAGAGATTTATTCTCTGAAACTATATTGAGCATAATTCATCAATGTTTGTATTCATTTGTTTATATATTCCCTACTGAAAGAACTACTTATGTAGGTTTTCCTTTTTCTGTTCAAAAAAAAGTGAACATTAACAAATTAGAAAAAATTATTGAAAATATTCAAGAGGATAATATCAATGTTGATAATAAAGGCTTAGAAGATAACAACCCTGGAAAAGATACTAATAAAAATGCGAATGATAAACAGAAAATTCTAGCACAATTAATAGAACTCCTAAATTCATTAGAAGAAGAAACAAACCAAGGAGAACCTAAACCTGGTAAGCAAGAAAGATCACCAGGAAAAAGTGCTGCTATCCAGAGTTTAACACAAATAATAGCAGTTGCTTCTATGAAAACAGATGATGAAAGACAAGAAGAAGCTGAAAAAAAATCCAAAAATTTTAGATTATATTAATTTAGCTAATTTTTTACAAGAAGATATTTTATATGGAAATGTCAAAGTTGATTCATCAACATTGCAAAATGAAATAATTTTTCAACCATCCAAAGATATAAGTTTAGAAATGCAAGTTGCTTCTTCAATGGTGAAAGAACTTGCTCCTCTGTATCTGTGTTTACGCTATTTAGTAGAACCTGATGAACTACTAATTATTGATGAGCCAGAAATGAATTTACATCCAGCAGCGCAAGTACAAATTATCGAATTTTTAGCAATGTTAGTACAAGCAGGTTTGAAAGTTTTAATTACAACCCATAGCCCTTATATTGTTGATCATCTTTCTAATTTAATGAAAGCTGCTAAATATGAAGATAAAGAAAGTCTCAAAGAACGATTTTATTTAGAGAGAACAGATGCTTTTATTCCTCAAGAAAAAGTTTCTGTTTATCTATTTGAAGATGGTACAGTTAAGAATATTTTACATGAAGACGGTAGGATAGATTGGGGAACATTTGGAAATGTCTCAGATGATATTTCCCATATTTTCCCATAATCACTCTTAGAGGATGTTTGAAAAGTTTTTGGCGAATATAATTCGCTACTACACAAACGAAGTCCACCTTCGTGGACTAACCAAAAATTAAGCTTTTTAATCCACGAAGGTGGATTTTGTCTATGTAGCCGCATTGGTGACAAGTTAAGGCTGTAAGTCTTTTGTCAAGCGGTTTTTGGATAA
>JBAXRM010000139.1:0-12074 GCA_037131225.1 Nostocales cyanobacterium ELA583
ACAGGAGGCAAGAATTATTACCATTAACCACTGACTAATGTAAAAAATGCCGTACACCTGTGACAACCATTAATAAACCCAGTTCATTAGCGGCTTTGATTGAGTCTTTATCCCGGAGACTTCCTCCTGGTTGGACAATGGCGGTAATTCCGGCTGCTGCTGCGGCTTTGACAGTATCATCAAAGGGAAAGAAGCCGTCACTAGCGAGAAATGCTCCTTGAGCTTTGTCTCCGGCTTGTTCTAGGGCGATTTTTGTTGAACCGACGCGGTTCATTTGTCCAGCACCAATACCTAATGTGGTGCGATCGCTTGCAATGACAATAGCATTTGATTTAACGTGCTTGCAAACTTTCCAAGCAAATAGCAACTCAGCTAATTCGCTGGGAGTAGGTTGACGTTCACTGACAACCTGCCATTGAGTAGGATCAGCAATGATATCATCAGCAGATTGGACGACAAACCCACCTGCGATCGCTTTCACAGTTTCTTTGGGTCCTGTCAACAAATCTGGTAAAATCAAAACACGGACATTGCCTTTTTTAGTTAAAATTTCCTGTGCTTCTTCGTCACAACCAGGAGCAACTACACATTCTAAAAATGTCTTTGTTAATTCATTTGCTGTAGTAGCATCAATCGGACGATTTAAGGCGACAATTCCCCCAAAAGCCGAGGTAGAATCAGCATTAAAGGCTTTTTGATAAGCTTCAAAAATAGTTTCCGATTCCGCAGTTCCACAGGGATTAGTATGTTTGATAATTGTAGCTGCGGGACTGTCAGTAAATTCAGCAATGATGCGGCGTGCGGCTTCCAAATCTACTAAGTTATTATAGCTGAGTTCCTTGCCTTGCAACTTTGTCGCTGCTGTCCAACCTGTAGCTTCACTTCCAGTTTGATACCATGCTGCGGGTTGGTGAGGATTTTCCCCATAACGCAAAGATTGGATTTGTGTCCCAGAAATAGTAAATTCCTCAGTTTGTGTACCAGCTAAATAGGCAGCTATGGCATTATCATAATTAGCAGTGTGCAAAAATCCCTTTAAAGCGCATTTTTGGCGAAACTCTAGGGATGCTGACCCATTTTGGCGTAATTCCTGCAAATATTCACCATATTGGTCAGGATTACATAATACCGTCAAATGGGCGTAGTTTTTAGATGAAGCCCTTAACATTGCGGGTCCACCAATATCAATTTGTTCTACCGCGTCAGCTAAGGTAACACCTGGTTTAGCAATAGTTTCTGCAAAAGGATAAAGATTAACTACCACCAAATCAATCGGCCGAATTTGGTTATTTTCTAAATCTGCGACATCTTGCACCACATCTCGCCGTGCTAGAATACCGCCATGAATGCGGGGATGAAGAGTTTTGACTCGACCGCCTAAAATTTCCGGTGAACCTGTATAATCAGAAACCTTAGTAACTGGTATTCCAGCATCTTTCAGGGTTTTGGCTGTTCCCCCACTGCTGATGATATCAAAGCCAAATTCTTCAACTAAACTCCGGGCTAAATCAATTACACCAGTTTTATTAGATACACTCAGCAGGGCTAGACGCGCCATAATTCCCTAGATTCCTTTGGACTAAATTGCTTTCTGTGAAGATTATTCTACCGAAAAACTGGATTTAAGGACTGGCCTTTCTCAATACCTTAGCCAAATCAAAAATTCCTTGATTCTTAGGTTGGATTACAGAACGTGAACGTTAGCAAAGCAATGGCACAAAACCCAATAAATACGTTGGGTTTCTCTTCGTTCAACCCAACCTACAAAAAAATGGCGTATTGTTTCTAGGACAACTTTTAAACCCTAGCGATTAAAAACTATGGTTCTTCGGTACTTACTATGGTAAATCAAGCCAAAAAAATTGCATAAACCTGCTGCTTCTGCGGTTAAGGCTTCTATTATTTCAAATTCCTTCCAGGTGTAGTGACCAGGTAGAAGAAATCTCTGTTCGGAAACTGTGGTAATTTGGTCTAAAGTTTGGAGAGTCATAGTTAATTTATGTTTATGACTTTATTCTGATAATAACTCATAAACTATAAAAATAAGTAATTTGTAATTAAGCCCCAGGTTTAAAATAATCGAGAAGGCGATCGCCAGAATCTGCTCTAATTAATGCTACCACTACATCAGGTAAAGCAGTTAAACTGGGATAAACTAAATAACGTGATTCCCAACGGGGACGAAATTTATCTTTATAGGCGTGTAAACCCTTGAAGTTATAAAATTTGTTTAAATGCTGATAAAGGTAGTTTAAAACTCGCTCTAATCGCCGTGATTCTGGGTTTTCTCCCACTCCAGCTAAAGCGGATAGTCCAAAATTAAACCCTTGACAATTTTGCTCTTTAAAATACTGAAGCATGGAAACAAATAAAAAGTCCATTGTGCCATTTTCAATAGACGGACGATATCGCATTAAATCAATGGTGACTTCATTAATCTGGAATCCAGGAACAATATTGGCAAAAGCGATAATTTCACCTTCAGAATTATATACTACAACAATTTGGTACTTCCGCAAATAAGCCTCATCAAACCAACCGAGAGAAAACTGCTTTTCTGAACCTTGTACCATTTTTAGCCATTCATCACTGACCGGTTTCAATTGGTGTAACAAGTCATTGCTGATAGGTGGTTGGTAGAATTGAATCTGATATCCGAGTTTAGTTAAACGATTAATTGAGGGTCGAAAGTTTTTACCAGCTTTACCTTGCAAAGTGAAGGTTTTTAAATCAATTATTGCTTCTTCTCCAATTTTAATTACTTGAAATCCTAAAGATTTATAGAGTTCAAGATTATCAGGTAAAGTCTGGTAAAAAGCAGGATACCAATCATTCCGTAAACAAAATTGTTGGAAACCAATTATTGTTTCTTGTCTGTCTGCAACTGGTCCAATGGGATCTCCTAGCGCAATTGCACCTCTACCTTTAGGAACATAAGCAATCATACTCTGACCAGAAGGACTAAAATAATAACTTTTATCACTTAAAAGTGTAAAAGCTACCAAAGAAGAATGTCCATATTGTTCTACAATTTTTTGAGCTTTTTGTGTTTCATTCAAAGTAGCAGGATAACGCAGAAATACAGGTTGTAATAGCATTAATACTGCAAAACTAATTGTACTAGCGGCGATTATATATATAGAATCAGCAAAAAATATTGCGAACCGAGTTTTTGGTTCTAACCCCCAATTATCCTCGGTAAAGAACATAGCTAGAGTTTGCAATATAGCCGTAAATAAATTAAAATCATGGGAAAATTTGTGATCTAATACATAAAATCCAATTGTTCCATAAGCTAAGGTAAATAGCACCGCACCTATTAATACCCGCACTCCTCGCGCAACTGAAGGACGATCTGATTTAGCTGTGAAAAGATGACGAATAAAAACTAATTGACATAACAAAATTCCACATAAAATACTTTCTTCATAGTCCCAACCTTTTAATAAATGACTTACTATCGAAATAATTAATAACCCAATAGTTAATAACCAAGCAGCCTTTTTTCTGCGTAATAAGTTAGTAGCTAATGTCAATAAAATAAATCCCGTTAGTGCTGCAAAAATATGTCCATCTTGACGAATTTCAAATGGAAGAAATTGTTTTAACCAATGATTTCTTTCCGGTAAACTTGGTGTAACTGCTGATAACAAATTTACTATTCCAACTAAAGCTGTCAGAGCGGATGCACTTCTCAAAGCAAAATGAGTTTTTAACTGCTTATTCATGGCTGATTTATTAATATTTATTGAGTATTTTAAAGGTGTTTATAAAAATAGTTACAGCCTACATTTGCCCTAGATAAACTATCATCTTCAGGAAATAGGTAAAATAAATTAGCAATCCCTAATTGATTCAAGGTTTCCGGTAAGAATCTGGTAGAATATAAAAAATTATGCTCCTTAGTACCCGTGTTAAGATAAACAGGAATTTTTTCTATTATCCACTGATAGCTGTTGTCTGAAATCGAATTTCCTCTACTAGCAAAATTTAAAATGCCACAATTCATTAATAATTATAATTTGTAATTACTAAGGTAAAATTTGAAAATATCCAGAACAGCTAAAAAAGTTTAGAAATGTGTACTGGAGTAAGACGCGGTATACTGTATCTGCTTAAATTCTTAACTCAATTACTAATGACTCAAACATTGGACTTTATCAGGGTTTCTCCACCTACAGGACGAACACCAGACGCTTTAATCGTCACTTTACATGGTTGGGGCGCAAATGCCCAGGATGTTGCATCTTTAATACCTCATGTCAATTTACCTGAGTACGAATTCCTGCTACCAAATGCCCCCTATCCTTATCCTCATGGTGATATGGGTAGGGCATGGTATGACCTGCGGGCAGAAAATATGTATAATGGACTAATAGAAAGTAAACAATTACTCATAGATTGGTTGAAATCTTTAGAAAGTAATACAGGTGTGCCGTTATCACGCACGATTTTGAGCGGGTTTTCTCAAGGTGGGGCGATGACTTTAGATGTAGGATTAAGCTTACCCTTGGCTGGTTTAGTAGTGATGAGTGGGTACTTACATCCTGCTGTGGCAACGCTGAATAAAGGCAATTTTCCGCCTACATTAATTATGCACGGTACACAGGACGAGGTTGTACCATTACAAGCTGCAATTAAGTCGAGAGATGTGGCAAAATCTCTAGGAGTAGCTGTGGAATACCATGAATTTGAGATGGGACATGAAATTGATTTACAAATGTTAGAAGTGCTACGAACTTTTGTTATCAACACAATTGGTTAACTAAAGTTACAAAAATTTTACAAATTCCGGTAAAATTCACAAGAATTTTTACAAATTTAATGCTCATTAATGAGTAAGATAGAACAGGTGGAAGCAACTCCACCCTAAGCTGAATGTAAGCGCTGCAAAAGGGAGGGGCAAGCATTATGAAAACTCTAAGCATTTCCAAAACAGAAATTTCTGCTATGACGGCGACAGAGGTAAAGGATTTGGCTACACGTCTGGAATTAGATAATTATAGTAATGCTTTTGAGGGTTTGAATGATTGGCATCTACTGCGGGCAATTGCTTTTCAGCGTCCAGAGTTAGTTGAGTCCTATATCCACCTCTTAGATTTAGAGGCTTACGACGAAGCCTAAGAATTTTAGATTTTAGATTTTGGATTTTAGATTGGGATTAAGCGGCTATTATCGAAGATAATTGGAGTTTTACCCCGAAATGCCATTATCTATAAATCCTCAATCTAAACGGGTTCTTGTCTGTGTAGGCGGTGGTATTGCCGCCTATAAAGTTTGTGAATTAGTATCCACACTATTTAAGTCTGGGGTAGAAGTGCGGGTTATTTTCACTAATTCTGCCCAAAAATTTATTACTCCTTTAACTTTAGCAACTTTATCTCGTCATCAAGCTTATACAGATGATGATTTTTGGCAACCAATTTATTCTCGTCCTTTACATATTGAATTGGGTGAATGGGCTGATTTAATTGTAATTGCGCCTTTAACTGCTAATACTTTGGCTAAGTTAGCTTATGGAATGGCGGATAATTTACTAACAAATACTGTTCTCGCTTCTACCTGTCCGGTGTTGTTAGCACCAGCAATGAATACGGATATGTGGGAACAGGTGGCAGTACAAAGAAATTGGCAACAGCTATTGACAGATAGTAGATTTTATGGTATGAAAACTGGTTCTGGGTTATTGGCGTGCGATCGCATTGGTGCTGGTAGAATGGCAGAACCTGCGGAAATATTTGTTTATATTCAATCTTTATTACACACCCAAGGGAAACGAGATTTAATTGGGAAACAGGTTTTAATCAGTGCTGGGGGAACGCGAGAATTTTTAGATCCGGTGCGATTTATTGGCAATCCCTCCACTGGTAAAATGGGTTTAGCCTTGGCACAGGCAGCACTGCACAGAGGCGCGAAGGTAATATTAGTCCATTGTCCTGGGAGTTGGGATGTACCTTTGGGAGTGGAAGGAATTGCGGTTGTGAGTGCAGACCAAATGCAGCAGGTAATGTTCAAGCATTTAGCCAATGCAGATATCATTATCATGTCAGCCGCAGTTGCAGACGTAAAGCCTAGAGATTATAGTACCGAAAAATTGCCCAAGCGATCGCTTCCAGAAAGTTTATCCCTTGCAGCAGTACCGGATATTGTGGCTGAAATCGGAAATCGCAAACAACCACATCAATATTTAATTGGTTTTGCAGCACAAACTGGGGATATTATTACTCCTGCAAAAGAGAAGTTGGAAAGGAAGAAATTAGATGCAATTGTAGCAAATCCTATTGATAAAGTTGATAGTGGTTTTGGGAGTGATAATAATCAAGCGGTGTTTTTAGATAAGTCAGGAAGAGAGTTAGAAATTCCGGCTTGTTCTAAGTTGGAAATGGCGCATTATTTGTTTGATTTTGTTGTTTAATGGAATAGAATCACATTTTTATTTTGACTAGGCTTTTTGAATATGACAGTGCATTTACCTCAAATTGGTATCCCTAGCTATGTAAGGTCAATATCATTACTTGAAGAGTATCCTCAAAACATTGTGGGTAGTTTTTGGTTAATGTGTGGTTATGGATTTAATGATAGACAAAAAATTCCTGATTGGTGGATTGATAATGTTTTAAAAGACAATCAAGCACAAGGTATTATTGATGCGTTTGAAGAAGGGTATTTTAAGGGAGAATATAATAACCCTTTATATTTAGGATTTTGTATTATTGTTGTTGCAGACTCTTCTAATCCTGCTCACTTATCTTATGACATTCAACACCTGAGAATGTGGGAAGGAGAGGGAATTTATTTATTAAGAATAATGGCACGTCATAATATACCTGCTCATACACCATTTTGTTATCCTGATGATTTTTTAAATTATCGTTATGGAAAAGAAAATCCTACTTATCAATATCTTCGAGAAACATTAAATCATTGGTCTATTCAGGTCTGGGAAGATTACTGTAGTTATCTGATGTCTGTTGATGGTCAACGGATGTTTTTTGACTATTGTAAAAAAATTAATGCTGTTAAAGATGAAGTTCAAGCCACTGTAGAAAAAGGTACTAAACCTCTAGTTTTAACAGAAGGGGAAACCGACCCAATTTATATTAAAACTGCTTTAGAATTGCTAGGAGAAAAGGAAATTTTAGCACAGGTTGATATTGAATGGGTTGGTGCTTCTATAGGTAAAGGGGAAAGTATAAATACTGGTGAAGGTGGTTTAAAAAATACGAGAGATGTTTTGCTTTCTAACCCTAAATTCTTAACTAGAAAAGTATTATTGATTTATGATTGGGATACTAAAAAGCCTAATGAAGACCATGATCAATTAAAAATCAGAACAATACCTCAACAAAAGAATAGAAAATTTAAAAAAGGAATTGAAAATCTATTTCCTGATCATTTATATGATGATTTATCTAGTGATCCTTTATTGAAAGAAAAATTTTATCCATTAAAAACTGAATATGGTGATTATGGAGAAGAAAAGGAAATTGAAGTATTTCAAAAAATGAAGTTTTGTACATGGATGTGTGAAGAAAGAAGAAAGGCTGATGATTTTGTTGATTTTAAGATCATTATTGATTTTATCAAAGATTGTTTAGGAACAGTTACGTATTGAAGCTGTAATTAATCAATGTTGGGTTTCATTTTATTCAACCCAACCTACATCAATGTAAAAATTACGCCACTTTCAAAAACTTGCCTAAAGCTTGCGGTTCGGGAAGCGGCTGTCTTTACCTGCAATAATAATAGCTTGTGATAATTTTGGATGTATCCATTTGCTATGACTTCCCTTGGCAGGTTTATAAGCAAACCCAGCTTGTAACAATAAACTTTTTAATTCTCTAATTTTCTTGGGCATATTTGCTGAGAATTTTGATTAAACTCTACCGCAAAGAGGCAAAGAAAGCAATAAATTAATTCAGATTGTAGTTTAAATATTTAAGAACCGTATAGAAAAACCAATAAGTCCTTAGTTTACAAAAGACATCAAATCTCTATAATGAGTCAAGACTTATCATTCAACACCGTTAATAAATCTACCACAGGAGTAAAACAAATGAAAATTACTGTTATTGGGGCTGGTAACGTCGGTAGCCGTCTGGCCAAACTGTTTATTATAGCAGGTCACGAAGTCACCATTGGCTCACGGGAACAGGAAAAGGCAGTAGCAATTGCTGCAAAATTGGGCGACACGGTAAAAGGAGAAACCTATCGTAATGCTGCTGCTAGTGCTAATGTTATTCTGATTACAACCCCCTGGGCAAATAATGCTACCCTTGACCTAATTCCAGAATTGGGTAATTTAACTGGAAAGATTGTGATTGACTGCACAAATCCCCTCGCCCCAGATTATATGTCCAATACATTAGGATACACCACTTCATCAGCAGAAGAAATCGCCAAACTAATTCCCGGTGTACCTGTTGTCAAAGCATTTAATACAATTTTTGCCGAAGTTATGGAACCTGGGAAGCAAGCATTTGATGGACAAAAAGCTACAGGATTTTACTGTGGAGACGATGCTGCTGCTAAAGAAATAGTTGCCAAATTAATCGAAGATGCTGGATTTGAAGCAGTTGATACAGGAGTGCTAAAAAATGCCAGGTACTTAGAACCTATGGCACAGCTAAATATCCAAATTGCCTATGGACTTGGTGGAGGAACTAATGTTGCATTCCGCTATATGCGCCGCTAGGTAGAATAAGTAGCTTTAATTTATACTCAAAACGGTTAGGAACTTTACTTTTTCTTGACTAAAAAATTCAGTTCAAAGCCTCTCTCCGTGAACGGGGAGAGGTTTACCAGAGGGGTCAAGTTTTAAAGCGTTTGCAGTATAGCATAAAACCGGGTTGCAGAGTGCAGCCCGGCAATGCTTCTAGTGTTTGTATTTGTGGCACTTTTAATCACAATTTAATGTCAGAAATAAATCATGTATTAATGGTGTAATTAATGAAAAAAATATTTATAAAATGGCAGCGTCAAAGTAGAAAACTAGGATTTTTGGCGGCTATGATAGTTGTGAGTATGATGGTTGTAATCATTTTATCATTCCCCTTAAATGCTCAAATTCCTAATTCCACAGAGTTACGGGGAGTATGGTTAACGAATATTGATAGTGATGTTTTATTTGAAAGTAATCGGCTAAAACAAAGTTTACGAAATTTACACCAACTCAACTTTAACACCGTTTATCCTGCTGTTTGGAATTGGGGATATACACTTTATCCTAGCAAAGTTGCAGCTAAAGTTATTGGTAAATCAGTTGACCCTACTCCCGGACTACAAAAACGAGATATGCTCAAAGAAGTTGTTACCGAGGGACATAAACAGGGTTTAACAGTGATTCCTTGGTTTGAATTTGGCTTTATGGCTCCCGCTGATTCCCTCCTCGCTAAAAATCGTCCTGATTGGTTGACAAACCGCAGAGATGGCACAAAAATAATTAAAGAAGGAACACATAACCGAGTTTGGTTAAATCCTTTTCGTCCCGACGTACAACAATTTATCCAAGATTTGATAGTAGAAATTGTCAAAAATTATGATATTGATGGAATTCAATTTGATGATCATTTCGGTTTACCATCAGAACTAGGATATGATGCCTACACCACAGCATTATACAAGCAAGAACATCAAGGTAAACTTCCCCCCGCAGACTTTAAAAATCCAGAATGGGTAAGTTGGAGAGCGAACAAAATTACCGATTTTATGAAGCAGGTATTTATAGCAATTAAAGCTAATAAAAAAGATTGTATCGTTTCCATTGCTCCTAATCCGCAACGTTTTTCCTATGAATACTTTCTTGCAGATTGGCAAAAATGGGAAAGAATGGGAATAATTGAAGACTTAGTTTTGCAGATTTATCGTAATGATTTAAACGTTTTTATTAGCGAATTAGAATATCCCGAAGTCAAATTAGCCCAAACTCATATTCCCGTCAGCATTGGGATTTTAAGTGGTTTAAAAAATCGCTCAGTTCCCATAACACAAATTCAAACCCAAATAGAGAAAGTGCGAGAGAGAAAATTTGCAGGTATTTCCTTCTTCTTCTACGAAACCCTCTGGAATATGAGCCAAGAAAAACCCCAACAACGCCAACTAGCATGGCAGAAAATTTTCCCCACACCCACAACCTATCCTAACTTATTAGCACATTGGAAACCTTAAATAATTAGTAATTATCTCGTTCCCAGTCTCCGACTGGGAATGCTCTTAACTTTATGAAAAAGCCCCATGCCGATTTGTTGGGTTAAAAATTAAATAGCAGGCAGGTGCATTTAATGTGATAATTACTATTCTTAGTTTAGAATATTGCCAGCACTCTAGATACTATCAGTTTATTAACAACGGAAATGTTGATACTTGTAACCATTAACAGGTGGTAAGGATTTATTATCAGCTACACATTTATTTAAACCTGTCTCTTTTTCAAAATTTACTAACCATATATCCAAAGGTTTAGATGAATTTTGAATAGTATTTTTCAAAATATTGGATTGTTTATCATCTTTATGAGGATGAATGAGTAAAAAAGATGGCTTAACTTGACTATTATTAAACTTAAATTGCCAAGCAATGCCCATCATTTCTCCTGTTTCTGTTAAATTATGATGGATAGTGACAATTAACGGCTGAGAAGTTGAATTTTCAGTAATAATAGGAACTAAAATATTCGGACGATAACTTTTTTGATAAGCTAAATTACAAACAACTGTCAGACCACTACAAAAACCCATTAACAAAATTATGACTACAGCTTGTTTACCCTTTATGCCAAACTTGTGAAAATGGTCGGAATTTTGCCAAGAAAATGCCAAACTAGCACCTAATAAAACCATAACTGCTGGAAAGTAAACAAAGGCATATCTAGGTGCGCGTGTTAAGTCTGTACCAAATAAATAAGTAACTATAAAAAAGCATAAATTAACTCCTATAACCACACTAAGAAAAGCCTGAGTTATCTTAGTAGTAGCTAATTGTTTTTGGTGAAATTGTAATCCTCTCCATAAAATGGGAATTGCCCAAATTAAAAATACCAACATTAAAATCACGGAAATAATTACTACTTCTCGCTGTAATGCTTCCACAGGTAGTAAAGATATCATTGGTATCCAAGCAGCTAAAACTTGAAAGAGGGGATTAATATATGAAAACCAATTTCCATCATTGATTTTTAACCATGAACTTAAATTTCCATATTCTCGATTTTGGTAGATAGCTGGTAGCCAAACTAATATCCCTGCTAATGTTCCCCAAGTTACCAGAGAAATTCTTTGCCAAAAATGCAGGGGTAAGCTATTAAAAATAGATTTGATAATATTTGATGTAGGATAATTTGAATTTGGTTGATTTTCCTTCCATAGTAACCACACAAAAATTACTATAGTTATAACTATAGATAAAAGAGTGAACATAAAAAAATAATGTGTAGCAATACCCAAACTATTGACCCCTATCCAGAGGAGGATTAATAACAAAGATAAGGGTTGGCGTTTTAACGTTTGCTTAATAGCTATTACCAAACAGGCTAAACTAGCAATTACCCATAAAATTCCTAAAGTGTAATGACGAGCTTCTTGAGCAAGAGAAATACCAAAAGGTGAAATAGCCATCATTGCTGCTGCTAATTGTCCCACTACTTGAGAACAAAAACTAAACCTAGCTAATAGATAAGTACAAGGAATGCAAATCACTCCTAAAAAAGCTGAAAAAGAACGTTCAGCAAATAATGAAACTAATCCACCTTCGCTAGAAAATAATTTCACCCATAGATGTGCTAGTACAAAATATAAAGGGGGGTGAGTATCTTCTGTAAGTAATGAATGTATTACATCACCAATGACTTTGTCTTGATGAGGTTGTAGTGGTTGCAAGAGAGTATCAACAGAAATTATTTGATTTAAGGGGACTGTTTGAAAAGAATTACCTAAACTAAAAACTAAAGTGGCAAATTCATCTATCCACAGCGGTTTAGCTGTCAAGTTAGTAAAGCGCAAAATTGCCCCAATTACTATCCACAGCCAGCAATTCTCATTTTGAAAAAAATAAAGTATTAGCCCCAATTTTGGAATTCA
>JBAXRM010000140.1:0-12004 GCA_037131225.1 Nostocales cyanobacterium ELA583
GGAGGGGGTTGGGGGTGGGGTTTTTGTACCTCATAACACCGGGAAGTGCTGTATGCGGTGTACCATAGAAGAGGAAGAGATTTTTCTGTATAGGAGAACTTGGTGGTAAAGATGATAATTTAAAAACTTATCTAGAAGCAAATTTATCTCAAAAACCTACTACTATTAGAGATTATTTAGGAAATAGTTTAGGACTTGAATATTATTATCGTCATCCTCGAAGTTATCAAAGAAGGGCTATTTTTAGTATTGATGAACCAAGTCCAACTATTAGAGGTGTGAATAGACCAATACCTAAAACTTATCTACAACATCCTGGAGATATGGCAACAGTAACACCAAATTTGCGTCCCCTAACTACTCGTGAAAGAAGTTATCTTCAAACTTTCCCTGATAATTTTATTTTTGCTGGTTCAAAAACAGATTTAGAACAGATGATTGGTAATGCTGTACCTGTTAAGTTAGCAGAATATGTTGCTAAATCTCTACTGACTTATATTCAAGATAAAAATAAATATCGCATATCTAATGTTTCGTTGTTAACCGTCTAAATTATGCAAACCTAAAACATAACTAACAATCAAATCCTGCAAATCCTTTAATCCTGTAAATCCTGATTCTGACAGTTGAAACCTACATTCAGCAGGTAAAACCAGAAAAAACCAGAAAAAAGGTATTTTAATCTAAGTGGACTGAAGGAAGAAGGAAGTGAAAACAGAACTACAAGTGGATGTTAAATTACTAAAAAAATGCAGGAAGTTACCGCAGATTTTGAAAATGCGGGTATACAGCGGTTTCCGCTCCTATGAGGTACATCTTAGCCCCCTCATCGCTTGCGGGGAGGGGGTTGGGGGTGGGGTTTTTGTACCTCATAACACCGGGAAGTGCTGTATCTATAGAGTTATTAGAAGATTTACTAAGTAGTCGGACAAAATTAAATTCATTCGTTGGGAGAGAGGACAGAGAAAAGGGAACAGGTAACAGAAAGTGTCCTGTTCTCCGAAACTTTAGTTCTGAGTTTAGAGCTTCAGTCAAAAGAAAGATGTTTTTAAAAGATGCGTAGCCCGAAAAAAACAGTATCACTATCTCAATCTCATGTTTAAAACATGAGTATTTCCTGTTATCTGTTTCTTGTTTCCTTCAATCATTTAAAGCCTTAATAAATAATGGTTTTAGATTTTGATTTGGTGAAATTGATAGATAAGTGTTAGTCCTCTTCAGAACCGTTGCTTTGAAAAGGTTGTTCACCGATTTTCAGTTCTTTCTTTGAGTGTTTTAACTCTTTCCAAAGTAACTTAATTTGTTTGTAAGCCTCGTCTGGTGGGAGTTTTCCACCTGTTTCTAAGTTGCAAATATAACTAACTTTTTGGGCAAATTCCTGTAAGTTCGCGTTGAATACCAAGTTTTCTGGTTTTACTTGACCATAGTAGCGACTACGCGGATAGAGAAAATCTTCTTTGCTGACCATTTTTTCTCCATTCATTTTTTAATTTATTTATATGAATTATATTGTACCATACCATTAGTGTGAGTAATAAACGAGGACTTAGCGCTGTTGATTGGATTTGATGCTTTAATGTACTCAAAAATAGGCGACCGCTTATTAATTTAGATCAAACCCATGTACACCAATGGTTTTGGATATATCAAAAGGATGTTCGATCATAAGGGGAACGGTAGAACCATTCATTTTAGGGAACAGAAAAATAAGGCGTTGCTGAAACCAGGTATGAATTTAAATATAGAGACGTTCCATGGAACGTCTCTACAAGGGTTTGGATATCATCAAAAATTATTTTCATACATCAAATCAGCAACGCCAAAAATAATTTGTGTAATTAATTCTGAGTAAGATGCTATCACTACTTTCAAAAAACTATGATTCTCAAAATCAGCTTGATATCATTTTCCATTTATTCATGATAACAAAAGGTTGCAAATTTAGTATACTAGGTTGCCACTACCACGTAACTGTCGCAAAGAATTGATACAAAATGGACAGTCGCATTTAAATATCCTAATTGCAGCCTCGCTTTCTTCATCAGTAAAATTCAGTTCTTTAACTTTACTATCAGATGGTTGCGCTGAGAGTACCATAGATTTGGGTGCAGGAGCAGCTTTTGGATCTCTCTCAGAATCTCGAATACACACAAAATTTTTAAGCCCGTGGGGATTAGTGATACAAGTACGACCGTCATCAGTGTGCATTAATTGCTGAGTCAGATTAACACTAGTACACTGCGGCGTAAGTTAATGAACCATTCTCAATCGTCCAAAAGCTGATTCCATATTACTTTTGACTTTTGATTTTTGACTTTTTACTTCCGCAAAGCGGTACTAGCATGGGCAGGGTTAATTATTCCCAGTGTAGAAATTAACGATGTAAAAATAGAAGAACTAGCAAACAAATTAAGTATGAGTTTTTTGTTCATAAACTTTCTCAAAGAAGAAAACTAATTGTCTAGGCTATTCTATTTACTATCAAAGATCAAGTGAATTTTGGCATAACTATTAATAATGCCTGTTAAAAGCAAGTTAGCATTCACTAAGTTAGATTAAATTCAAGGATAAGTTTTGCTTGTCTATCTTGAAAATAAGCTGATTAGAAATAATTTTCACCTAATTTCTAGCCTGAATATTATTCACTGCTAAATTAGCTCAAAAAGAGCTTGTATTTGCTAACAACTTGAGGTATTTTCTTATTGACCTGTTATGTGCTGTAAATAAAAGATAAGATAATAGTCTGTAGTTAATTTTCCATTTAGTAAGGTACAAAAATGACTAAAAGTGACAAAATCAACTTTTCTACTCCTAGCGGGTTTCCTGAATTTTTGCCTAGCGAAAAGCGTCTAGAAGTATATTTAATAGATATTATTCGTCAGGTTTTTGAAAGTTATGGTTTTACACCCATTGAAACTCCCGCAGTGGAAAGATTAGAAGTGTTACAAGCCAAAGGTAATCAAGGTGATAATATTATCTATGGTATCGAGCCAATTTTACCGCCAAATCGCCAAGCAGAAAAGGATAAATCGGGAGAAACGGGTTCAGAATCCAGGGCTTTAAAATTTGATCAAACTGTGCCTTTGGCTGCTTATATTGCCCGGCACTTAAATGAATTAACCTTTCCTTTTGCTCGTTATCAAATGGATATGGTATTTCGGGGTGAACGGGCAAAAGATGGAAGATTTCGCCAATTTCGCCAATGTGATATTGATGTCGTCGCTCGTGGTAAACTCAGTTTACTTTATGATGCCCAAATGCCAGCAATTATCACAGAAATATTTGAGAAGATTAATATTGGAGATTTTGTTATTCGCATTAATAACCGAAAAATTCTCACAGGTTTTTTTCAATCAGTAGGAATTGCCGAACAGGAAATTAAAACCTGTATTAGTATTATTGATAATTTGGAAAAAATTGGCGAAACTCAGGTAAAACAAGAGTTAGAGAAAGAAGGGATTTCCTCAGAAAAAACGGAGAAAATTATTGAGTTTGTTAAAATTAATGGCAGCATTGATGATGTTTTAGATAAACTCAAACACCTAGCTGCAAATCTTCCTGAAGTCGAACAATTTAACTTAGGAGTAACTGAATTAGAAACAGTAATTAATGGAGTCAGAAATTTAGGAGTTGCTGATAAACGTTTCTGTATTGATTTATCTATTGCGCGTGGTTTAAATTACTATACAGGCACTGTTTATGAAACTACATTATTAGGACATGAAGCTTTAGGGAGTATTTGTTCTGGTGGTAGATATGAAGAATTAGTGGGAATGTTTATCGGTGAAAAAATGCCTGGTGTGGGTATTTCTATTGGTTTAACTCGGTTAATTAGTCGGTTGTTAAAAGCCGGGATTTTAAATACTTCATCTGCTACACCAACTCAGGTGATAGTAGTGAATATGCAAGAAGATTTAATGCCTATTTATTTACAAGTATCACAACAATTGCGTCAAGCGGGAATTAATGTTGTGACTAACTTTGAAAAACGTCCTTTAGGTAAACAATTTCAAGCCGCAGATAAACAAGGAATCAGATTTTGTGTAATTATTGGTGCAGAAGAAGCAGCAGCACAAAAATCATCATTAAAAGATTTAAAATCAGGTGAACAAATAGAAATAGCCTTGCACGATTTAGCAGAGGAAATTAAAAGCAGATTACTAATATTGTAGTATTGTAGGGTGCGTTAGCGACAGCGTAACGCACCTTATGTATCCTTTCACAAATCAAACCACATTCCTATAAATGACAACAACATCAGAAACCACTTTAAACGTTGCCCAACAAGTATTTAGATATTTTACACAAGGCTTAGAAACAAGTGATTGGCAAGCATTTTTAGATATACTCACCGATGATTTTACGTTTTGGTTTCCTACGGGAAAATTTCACGGTTTAAATCAAGGCAAAGAACGGGCAAAAGAGGTTTTTAAATATGTTTCAAAAGCCTTTCAATCAGGAATAAAACTTACTTCACTAGATAGCATTACCAGCAATGAAAAAACCGTAATTTTTGAATTTAGAGATGAAGGATTATTATTAGGGAAACCTTATAAAAATCGAGTTGCCATTGCATTTGATATTCGCGGTAATCAAATTTGTGCTTATCGAAAATACTTTGGTAGTGATGGTAAATCTTATTAAGAATAATGGATTTATCTATGTGAACCAAATAAAATAATCACTGTTCCCAACAGGGAAATGCACACACCGAATAAATCCCATCTATCCGGCTTGACACCTTCAAATAACCATAACCATAGCAAAGATGAAAATATATAGATTCCTCCATAAGCGGCATAAACCCTACCAGCATGATCAGCATCTACTCTAGTCAGAGAAATAGCGAAAATGATCAAAGCAAAAATACCTGGAATAACCCAAAAAATGCTTTTTCCTAATCTTAACCATGCCCAAAAACTGTAGCACCCAGAAATTTCTCCGAGCGCTGCAATTAAGAACAAAATAAAATTTGATCTGTTCACGCTGGAACTACAAATTTTTCACTTCCAGCTAAATCAAAAGCTGAGTGAATGACTTGCAAAGCTTTCACACCTTCATCCTGTCCGACAACACAACTAATCTTAATTTCAGAGGTAGCAATCATTTGAATGTTAATGTGATTTTGTGCTAAAGCTGTAAACATTTTGGCAGCAATACCTGGCTGTCCCACCATGCCAGAACCAACTATACTAACTTTAACGATCGCATTATCCAATACCACCTCACCCCAATCAAATTCTTTTGCAACTGCAATTAATTTCTGTTGGGCGTTTTCTGCATCCATTCTCGCTACCGTAAAAGCAATATCCCGACGGGGAACACCATCTACTATGCGACAACGTTGAGATTGAATAATCATATCTACACTGACGTTATATTCTGCCAGTAATCCGAACAATTTTGCAGCCATACCCGGACGATTTGGTAATTGCCGAATCGCAATCCGAGATTGATTCATGTCTAAAGCGACACCACGCACCGCCGGAGCTTTAGCGCTAGCAGCATTTAGGGAAGTAGAAGAAAAATTAATTTCAAAGGTGTTACATAGGGCAGCAATAGCGCGATCGCAGTCTAAAGCATCAACGACACAACTCACCTTCACCTCACTAGTAGAAATCATCTGAATATTCACACCAGCACCAGCCAAACTTTTAAACATCTGCGCTGCTACCCCAGGACGACCAATCATCCCCGCACCCACAATACTTACTTTTGCAGTATCTTTCTCTACCATCACTTCCGCTTCATCAGAAATTCGCTGATTTCTCAAAGCTGGGGCTATAGCCAATGATACTGCTTCTGCCCGGTTTAATATTGAATTATTTACCGTAAAAGAAATGTCGTTACTATTACCTTCATTAATAGATTGAATAATTAAATCCACATCAACATTTTGCTGGGAAATTTCCCCAAATAACTGGGCTGCTACCCCTGGTCGGTCAGGAACACGCAATAAAGACACCTTTGCTTGTTGAATATCAAATTCTACAGTGTCTACAGGCCGAGCTAATTCTAAATTTACCAAAGCCCGATCTTGTCTTGGTGGTGTTGTTACCCAAGTTCCTGGTTGATCTGTCCAACTCGAACGTACAACCAAAGGAATGCCATAATTTCGGGCAATTTCTACAGATCTGGGATGTAATACTTTTGCTCCCAAACTAGCCAATTCCAGCATTTCATCACTGGTGATTTCGGTCAATAATTGGGCTTCGGAAACAATACGCGGATCTGTAGTCAAAATCCCAGGTACATCTGTATAGATTTCACAAAAATCTGCGCCGATAGCGGCAGCTATTGCCACTGCGGAAGTATCAGAACCACCACGCCCTAAAGTAGTAATTTCTAATTCTTCTGTACTGCTAATTCCTTGGAAACCTGCAACAACAACTACTTTACCTGCATTAATTTGCCGCATCAAGCGTTCTGTTTCAATATGTAAAATCCGAGCGCGAGTGTGTTCAGCCTCAGTAACAATGCCTACCTGAGCGCCAGTCATAGAAATGGCTGGTTGGCCAATTTCCTGCAATGCCATACTCAGTAAAGCAATGGTAACTTGCTCTCCCGTAGACAGCAGCATATCCATTTCCCGACGATTAGGAGTTTTAGAAATATCATTGGCTAATTTAACTAATCCATCAGTGGTTTTACCCATAGCTGAAACCACTACTACCACAGAGTTTCCAGCCTTGACAGTTTTTTCAACCCTAGTCGCAACAGCTTGAATACGTTCGACTGAACCAACAGATGTACCACCGTATTTTTGAACTATGAGCGCCATAAAATTCTCTTTAAATCCCTTGTTATGCCACAATCCAGGCTTCTATAAAAATAGATAACCCTGGAAGTGCCAGATTAGATTACCAAAAAAAATACATTAGTTAGCAACTTTAAACTCTAATTTTAATCACAAGTTAACCGGTCACAGGAATTATCTTAACCAATTTATACACCTTTTTTGTTTACTGTAGTTGAGGATCAGGAAGTGTTTATATTTATGTAAATCTATACTAATCCATTCAAACATGGCAAGAAATATTACCTATTCCTAGCAGAATATCTATGTATATAACCCTGCTAGGATATTTTATAAATAATACTTGATATAGCTATATTACGTAGGGTGCGTTAGCTCCAGCGTAACTCACCCTAAAAGCTATCAAAAATCAAATAGGAATCCTCGATAATTTTTAAATGGATTTTAAATCAATTCCAGTAGCTCCTTAATCTTTTTTTAACTATTTTATATCAAACTAATGAAAGGATGTAATTCCCTAAGTAAGTATTCCTTAAAACTTTAGAGGCAGTATGGCTTTTTTATCCACCATTTTGAATCGTGTTGTTGCCACTTCAGTCATAACCGGGGCTGTTGCATTGAGTCCATTCTTGAGTGCGATCGCTCAAGCTGAAACCTTAAACGGTGCTGGAGCAACCTTTCCAGCTCCTCTTTACGAAAAATATGCTCGTGAAGTTAAGAAGAAATTCCCCGATTTGAAAGTCAACTATCAAGCAATTGGTAGTGGTGGTGGTATTCGTCAAACCATTGCGGGAACTGTTGACTTTGGTGGTAGTGACGCAGCGATGAAAGATGAGGAAATCGCTAAAGTTAAGAATGGTGTGATTTTAGTACCCACTGCTGGTGGGGCTGTTTCCGTTGTTTATAATTTGCCTGGTGTCAGCAAATTGAGATTATCTCGCGCGACATTACCAGCAATTTTCTCTGGACAAATTAAAAACTGGGATGACGCGAAAATTAAAGCGGACAACCCTGGTGTAAATCTACCAAATCAGCCCATTAAATTTGTAGTTCGGGCTGATGGTAGTGGCACAACCTTCATTTTTACTAACCATTTAAGTGCTATTAATGGTTATTTCAAAGGCAGAATTGGAGCTAACACCGCTCCCAAATGGACTTTACCAAACGCTCTCAAAGGGAAAGGTAATCCTGGAGTAGCTGCTTTAGTTAAAAGCACTCCTGGTTCAATTGGTTATGTTGAATATGACTACGCAACCAAAAACAGACTTAACTCAGCGGAAGTACAAAATAAAAAGGGAGAATTTGTTGCCCCTTCTTTAGCATCTGCTAACTCAGCTTTATCAACTGTCAAGTTTCCTGATAACTACCGCGTATTTGTGGGAGATCCAGGACAAGGGTATCCTATTGTCGGTTTAACTTGGATGATGGTTTACAAGCAGTATTCTAATCCTGCCAAAGCTGAAGCTGTGAAAAAATGGATTAACTGGGTACTCAAAGACGGTCAACAGTATAATGATGACCTCAACTACACTAAAATACCTGGTGATGTTGTTAACCGTGTGTTACAAACAGTGAATAGCACCGTTAAGTAATTTTCTCTGTTCTTATGTAATTAATTTTGGTTGGGGGTTGGTAATTTCCACTCTTAGCCAAAATATCTGAGAATAGGAAACGGAGAATTCAGATTCCATTTCTATAAACTTTTTATTAATCATGGCTAATTCATCCGAATCACAGAATAATTCACTAAATTTAAGTGATGGAAATATTGATTTAACATCAACTGGTGGCGTTAATTTTTGGTTTGATAAAGGATTTACATGGCTGGTGTATATCTTCTCTGGTGTTACTGTAGCTATTCTATTTGTAATGACCTGGGTAATTTTCAAGGAAGCACAACCAGCTATCAGTAAATTCGGAGTTGGCTTTTTGTGGGGTCAAGATTGGGATACAGGTAATCAAATTTTTGGGGCATTACCTTATATTTATGGAACTTTGGTAAGTAGTGCGATCGCTATTTTATTAACTATACCTGTAGGCATATCCATTGCCTTAGTCACAAGTGAAGACTTTTTACCAAACCCAATCAAAACAACCCTCGCTTTTGTCATTGAACTAATTGCTGCTATACCCAGCGTCATTATTGGTTTATGGGGAATTTTTGTATTTATTCCTATCATCACACCTTTGCAAAAGTGGTTGGGTAATACTCTTGGCTTCATACCGCTATTTAACACCCAAGACCCAGCCGGCAACAATATGTTAACAGCGGGAATTATCCTCGCCATTATGATTTTGCCCGCAATGGCAGCTATTTCTCGTGATGTATTATTGGTTATTCCTAAAGAGTTACGTAGTTCATCTATGGCTTTAGGGGGAACTCGCTGGGAAACAGTTTTTCGGGTTTTATTACCAGCAGGATTTTCTGGGATGGTAAGTGCAGCGATGTTATCTCTGGGTAGGGCGTTAGGAGAAACAATGGCTGTGACGATGGTAATAGGTAACTCTGCTCAAATAAGTCTATCTTTACTGAATCCAGCTTATACCATTCCCGCAATTCTAGCTAATGAATTCGCTGAAGCTGAACCAGGCTTGCATATTGGTGCATTAAGTTATTTAGGATTAATTCTATTTGCATTAACTCTTCTGATAAATATTGCGGCGGTATTAATCGTAGAGTGGATTGGCAAAAAGAATAGATAATCACCGGAAAAGAAGTCAGGAGTCAGGAGTCAGGAGTTAGGAGAAATAAGGAACGTCTCTTGCCTTTATGGATACAAAATTACACAAATTGTTTTCCTGTTTCCACCAACGAATTTAATTTTGTCCGACTACTTACTGCTATAAACAATTTAAAATCCAAAATCCAAAATTAATATGCGCGATTATCTAAATTCAGAAATAGATCAATCTATAGCGACTGAACTATGTCAGCCTCTACCCAAAGGCAGACAAGTATTTACATATCTAATGAATGGGATTGCCTTCGGTTTGAGTGGTTTAGCACTTCTGCCATTATTTTCCATATTGTGGGAAATTCTCCGCAGAGGAATTTTTGGCTTCAAGCTGGATATGTTATTCCGACCATTGATTGAAAATGGGTTTGCAAATGCTATTATTGGTACTATACTTATGGTAGGTATCGGTGCATCACTCAGTATTCCTGTAGGAATACTAACGGGAATCTTTTTAGCAGAATTTAGTCAAACCAACCCAATTACTCAGTATGTTCGGTTCATTACTAGCATCCTTACAGGTGTTCCTTCCATCGTCGTTGGGATATTTGCTTATGGTGTAATTGTTTTGTTAACCAAGGGATTTAGTGCCTTTGCTGGGGGCTTTGCCTTAGCTGTGATCATGCTACCAGTGATAGTATTGACAACAGAAGAGGCTTTAAAGCTAATTCCTGTTCCCCAACGTCTTGCATCCGCAGCTTTGGGCGGAACTCGCTTTCAAACCACCTTTCGGGTTATTGTTACCTCTGCTATGCCAGGAATTACTACGGGTATTTCCTTAGCTATAGCTCGTGCTTCTGGTGAAACTGCACCACTAATTTTTACCGCTTTGTTTAGTCAGAATTGGTCAGATAATTTATTAAGTCCTACTGCTTCCTTACCAGTATTGATTTTTAATCTTTATAACAACCCTGACCCAGAAGTAAACCAATTAGTCTGGACTACTGCTATCATTCTTCTGACTTTAGTTTTGTTTTTCAGCCTTTTATCTCGCTTAATTGCTAAGAAAAGTAAGCTCAACTAAAAAATTTTCTGTCCTATCTTTAATTAATCATGAGTAATCTAACCACTGCCATTCAAGTCAAAAATCTTAGCTTTTACTATGGAAGCTATAAAGCTATTGAGGGGATATCATTAGATATCTATAAGAACCAAGTTACTGCATTAATTGGTCCTAGTGGCTGTGGTAAATCTACATTCATCAAAACCATTAATCGGATTAGTGAATTAGAAGGAAAGGTTAAAGTTGAAGGACGGATAGAATTTTTTGGTCAAAATATCTATGATCCTAAAATTAATATCAATCGTCTGCGTCGAGAAATTGGCATGGTATTTCAAAAACCAAATCCTTTTCCGATGAGTATTTATGAAAATGTGGCTTACGGTGTGAAAATTGCCGGGAAACAGCCAAAAGTATCATTGGATGAAATTGTTGAATCTGCGCTTAGAGGTGCAGCTTTATGGGATGAAGTCAAAGATAAACTGAATCAATCTGCTTCAGGGCTTTCTGGTGGACAACAACAACGTCTTTGTATTGCTAGAGCTTTAGCTGTTAAACCCAAGGTGCTGCTTATGGATGAACCGTGTTCAGCGCTTGATCCTATTGCTACTATGAAAGTAGAAGAATTAATTCACAAGTTGCGAACAGAATTTACAATTGTGATTGTTACTCATAATATGCAACAAGCAACCCGTGTTTCTGATTTTACTGCCTTTTTTAGCACCGATGAAAGTCGCATTGGTCAAATGGTGGAATTCGGAGAAACAGGTCAAATTTTCCGCAATCCTTTGAATACTCGGACTCATGACTATGTGTCTGGACGATTTGGTTAACTTTAAGAAGTTACTAAATCAAAAAATTTGTAAAATCACCAAATCAATGGTCATCAGGATTTAAAATCATAAGCGTTGCTCATGCAAAATCCAAAATTGGTATGACTCATTCTCCAGATATTAATACCTTAGCTCGGTGGATGGCGGCTGATTTTAGTAATCAAGCCCAGGTTTTTGAGAATCCGGCTTTTTTTGCCCATATTCGTGTATGTATGCGTCCCCTCAATTGGGGAGTGTTATCAGGTGTAAGTTTGTTTGTGGAACAAGCTTATGATTATATGCTGAATAAGCCCTATCGGGTGCGGGTATTACATCTGACGACAGTAGGGGATAAAATCCATATTGAAAACTATACTGTCAAAGAAGAAAAAGATTTTTATGGTGCTTCCCGTGATTTACCTCGGTTACAGACTTTAACGAGCGATCGCCTAGATAAGCTTTCTGGTTGTAACATGATTGTAGAGTGGACTGGTGGCAAGTTCAAAGGCACGGTCGAACCAGGAAAGGGTTGTATTGTCATCCGTGACGGGCAAAGAACCTATTTAGATAGTGATTTTGAACTTGATGATAAACAGTTCATCAGCCGCGATAGAGGCCGAAATCCCGACACAGATGAGCATATTTGGGGTTCTGTTGCAGGGCCATTTTACTTTGTGCGCTGGGGTAACTTTGCTGATGA
>JBAXRM010000141.1:0-12000 GCA_037131225.1 Nostocales cyanobacterium ELA583
CGGGGAGGGGGTTGGGTGGGGTTTTTGTACCTCATAACACCGGGAAGTGCTGTATAGGGTTTGCTAATAGCGTGGTGTAAGCCATAAAAGTTTTTTAGCTAATAGCTGATATTTCTTAAATTAAGAAAATTTTATTATTCAAGTTTGTAGAAAGTTGATTTAAATTATGACTGAAAAAAAGTTAACCAAGCTCAAACTCATGGTTGTAGATGACGAGCGAGATAACTTAGACTTACTTTATCGCACTTTTTGGAAAGATTTTATAGTCTATCGAGCTAATAATACCAGTGAAGCCTTAGCTATTTTAGAAAAAGAAGGTGAAATGGCTGTAATTATCTCTGACCAAAGAATGCCAGATATGAACGGTAGTGAATTATTAAGTCTGACAGTGGAGCGTTTTCCTGATACGATTCGGATTTTGTTAACTGGTTTTACTGATGTAGAAGACTTAGTAGATGCCATTAACTCAGGTCGCGTATTTAAGTACATTACCAAACCTTGGAATCCAAATCAACTCCAATCATTAGTTAATCAAGCTAGTGATACATATCGCGTAGTCAAAAAACGAGTAGCAGAATTATCTCAGTCCTTACGACGGGAATCTTTATTTAATGCTGTGACAACAGCAATTAGAGAATCTTTAGACTATGATAATATGCTGCAAAAAATTGTTTTCACCATTGGAGAAACATTTGCGGCCCATAATTGTTTACTCCAACCAGTCGAAGATAATTTACTCATCCAAAAGCAATTTTGCTATCAAAATTCTCAATCTGAAGTCTGCGATTTCCGCTCAGATCCTAATAAATTAATTGGTGCAGTTTTCCAAACTCACAATTATCAAATAGGAGAATATATCCATGAAGATATATTTTATCAATACTTGGTTGCTCCACTTATTTATCAACAACACTTATTAGCTATTATTGCTATTTGTAAATTGGGAAGTGATTATATTTGGCATCAAGAAGATATTCAACTAATTACAGGTGTAGCAGAACAAGCAGCCTTAGCCCTTTCCCAAGCTAAACTCTATCAAAGTCTGCAAGAAAAACAACAACAAATTAACCTAGAATTAGAAGTAGCTCGGCAAATTCAAAACAACCTGTTACGGCAAACTTTACCGGAAATGGCAGGTGTAAAAGTGCAAGCTTGTTGCTATCCAGCCAGAGAGGTAGGGGGTGATTTTTTTGAAGTATTTGTCCATCCTAATGGTGATTTGTGGTTAGCAGTTGCTGATGTTTCTGGTAAAGGTGTACCAGCGGCTTTGTTTATGGCTAGTACGATTTCCCTGTTGCGTCGGGAACTGTGTCAAGAAGTACCATTAGAGCCAAATATAATTATGCAGAATCTTAATTATGCTCTAAGTGATGACTTAACCAGTAGTAATTGTTTTATTACTATGGTTCTGGCACGTTATCACCCAGTCACAAGGGAACTGGTTTATGCTAATTCGGGACATATTTATCCTTTGGTCTGGTCTAAGTCAGATACTATGAATAATTCTCCCAATTATCTAAAAGTCCGTAGTATTCCCTTGGGTATATTACCTAAATGGGAGGCTGAATCTGGCCGTTTAATTCTTGCTTCTGGAGATATATTAATACTGGCAAGTGATGGAATTACGGAAGCCACTGTATGGGAAAATTTAGACGATTGCAGAACAAATAATCGCTGTATGCTACACCAAGAAGGTTTATGGCACCTTATTAAAAAACAAATTCAACCACTTAATCTTAATGATTTGTTAGCTCTGATTCAGACCAATAATGATGTTCAAGAAGATGACCAAACCATACTGTCTTTAGAGGTTTTATAGGTTATGAAAAGTGAACTTCATGTCCCCAGTGACTTAAATTTTATCAATATTGTAGAACAATGGTTATTAGGATGCTTACAATTGCATTTAGGAAAATCTGTTGATTGGACACAACAATCAATTCGTTTACGATTGGCTTTAGTAGAAGCCTATTCTAATGCTGTGCGTCATGCCCATAGAGAGAAGCCAAATTTACCAATTTTACTGCGTTTAGAACTGAAAGACCGAGATTTATCCATAGAGATTTGGGATTACGGTGAAGGTTTTGATCTGTCTACCTACTTTCCACCCAACCCCATGGAAAAGCAAGAAGGTGGTTATGGTTGGTTAATCATGAATCGTCTGATGAATAAGGTAGAGTATCAATTACAAGTGAATGGTGCTAATTGTCTAATACTAGAAACAACTCTCCCAGAACTATTTACTGACGAGGAATTTTAGATTTTAGATTTTAGATTAAAAAAATTTGGTACAAGCCCCGTCCTGAAGGACAGAAATATTGTCAATCCAAAATCCAAAATTTTCGAGCTTTTAGACTTTAGGGTAGAGTCAATCCAAAATCCAAAATCCAAAATCCAAAATCGAGTGACGAGGAACAGGGAACAGGTAAAATGGTATAACTATAATAAATCACGCAAAAATGTTTGATTTGTTGCTAATTATGGAGGAATAAGCACTGTGTTAAACAACCAAGAGTTGTACATTTTGCTCGTTAGTGTTCATGGTTTAATTCGTGGCCACAATCTGGAGTTAGGTAAGGATGCTGACACTGGTGGACAAACTAAATACGCGGTTGAACTTGCTTGCACATTAGCTAAAAATCCCCAGGTAGCAAGAGTTGACTTAGTAACGCGGTTAGTAAATGACCCAAAAGTTAGCCCTGACTATGCTCAACCTGTGGAAATTCTCGCAGATAAAGCCCAAATTATTCGCATTGCTTGCGGTCCCAAACGCTACCTTCGCAAAGAAGTTCTCTGGCCACATTTAGATACCTTTGCTGATGAATTACTTAAACACATTCGCAAAATCGGCAAAATCCCCCATATTATTCATACACATTATGCTGATGCCGGCCATGTAGGTTCTAGGGTTGCAGGTTGGTTGGGTGTACCTTTAGTCCATACAGGTCACTCTCTAGGACGCATTAAACAACAAAGATTATTAGAACATGGTACTAAACAAAAAAGTATTGAAGAAAATTTTCATATTAGTACAAGAATAGAAGCGGAAGAAATCACATTGGGAAGTGCAGCTTTA
Organism: Nostocales cyanobacterium ELA583; assembly: GCA_037131225.1. Classification (GTDB taxonomy): domain Bacteria; phylum Cyanobacteriota; class Cyanobacteriia; order Cyanobacteriales; family Nostocaceae; genus Dolichospermum. The sequence continues at coordinate 3,077 of JBAXRM010000141.1, forward strand.
GTTATAGCCAGCACTTTTCAAGAAGTTAAAGAGCAGTACAGCGTTTACGATCACTATCAACCAGAACGCATGGTGGTTATCCCTCCTGGTGTTATCTTAGAGCGTTTTTACCCAGCTACGGATAATTGGCAAAATCCCCCTATTCAACAGGAACTGGAGAAGTTTCTCAAAGATCTGCAAAAGCCCATAATTATGGCGATTTCTCGCCCAGCTATCCGAAAAAATGTTAGTAGTTTAATTAAGGCTTATGGGGAAGATCCTGAATTGCGCCAATTGGCCAACCTGGTACTGATACTAGGCAAACGAGAGGACATTTTGGCGATGGAATCAGGTCCGCGTCAGGTATTTTTGGAGATATTACAATTAATAGACCGTTACGATCTTTATGGTCATGTAGCTTATCCTAAACATCATAATGCTGATGATGTACCAGATTTATACCGACTTACAGCCAGAACACAAGGTGTATTTATTAACCCTGCCCTGACAGAACCATTTGGACTGACATTAATTGAGGCTAGTGCCTGTGGTGTGCCTATAATTGCTACTGCTGATGGTGGTCCGAGGGATATTCTCGCTGCTTGTCAGAATGGGTTATTAATTGATCCTTTGAATATTCAAGATATCCAAAATGCTTTAAAAAAGGCTCTCACAGATCGAGAACAATGGCAACAATGGTCTACGAATGGGATGATTAATGTTTGCCAACATTTCTCTTGGGATAGTCACGTAGAGCATTATTTAGCAGAAGTTAACCGATTATTGCCCCAAAAACGCATTCAATCTCTGCTGAGTCCTCTGGTTAAATCTCCCGCAGATGAACATCCAGATTGGAATGTACCGGCAAGCAATCACTTACCAACGGCTGATAGATTTTTGGTGTGTGAAATTGATAATACTCTATTAGGTGATGAGGCAGCTTTAGCAAAGTTAATTCAGAGAATTCATGATGAGGGTAATACAACAGGAGTCGGTATTGCTACTGGTCGCAGTCTCAAAAGTACCTTAAGTCTGTTGGAAGAATGGCGCTTTCCAATGCCAGATTTGCTGATTACTTCGGCAGGTAGTGAAATTTACTATGGTCCGCAGATAGTTACAGATACGAGTTGGCAAAGACACATCGCTTATAATTGGCGCCGGTCGGAAATTCGCAAAGTTATGCGGGATATTCCTGGGGTGGAATTGCAATCTGATGATGCTCAGGGTAAGTTTAAGATTAGCTATTTTGTGGATGAGACTAAATCACCTAGTTTCCGCGAAATTATCCGTCGTCTCCGCCAAAATCGTCTCCACGTGAAGGGATTTTATAGCCATAATATGTATCTTGATTTAGTGCCTATTCGAGCTTCTAAGGGAGATGCTATTCGTTATGCTGCTTTGAAATGGGGTTTGCCTGTTCACCGCTTTCTGGTGGCTGGGGCTTCAGGTAATGATGAATCTATGTTAGCTGGGAATACTCTGGCTGTTGTGGTGGGAAATCACAGTCAGGAAATCGAACAGCTACGAGGTTTACCACAGATTTATTTTGCTGAAGGAAATTATGCTTGGGGGATTTTGGAAGCTTTGGATTATTATGACTTTTTTGGGAATTTGTCTCAACCACTTTTGGAAATAGCGACAACTTAACAAATTCAACATAGAGTCTATGGCAGCTACGCTATGCTATCAGGAGTTAATGAACCACGTTCGTGGAGCGTCCCGTCAGGGATAGGGACGAAGGACACGAAGGAAGAAGGAAGAACCTCCTCAAATTTACTATCGAACCACTCTAGATACAGAGAACATGGTGAAAAAAAACTGTTTCTAATGTCAGGTTTTTTGTGAAAATAAAATTTGTAGTCGCAATTCAATATAAAATCTAAGCTTTAAAATAGAGATTAACTCCATGACAAATCTTACTCCTAATTCTAGTTTTAGTGTTACCCTGCGTTTACAAATTCCCAATCGGGTGGGGATGTTGGCTTCTGTTACCCAAGCGATCGCCTCTACTGGTGGTAATCTCGGACAAATTGATTTAATTGAACAAACTCGTCAAGAATCTATCCGCGATATTACAGTTGATGCTGCTAGTACAGAACACGCGGAAACTATTGTGCAAGCTGTAAAGGAATTATCGGATATTAAAGTAATTGATGTTTATGACCGCACTTTTAATTTACATCGCGGCGGCAAAATCAGCATTGTGAGTAGAATTCCGCTCAAAAGTGTGTCTGATTTAGCAATGGCTTACACTCCTGGGGTTGGTCGCATTTGTAAGGCGATCGCCCAAAATCCAGAGGAAGTATATAATCTGACTATTAAACAAAATACGGTGGCTATCGTCACAGATGGCAGTGCTGTCCTTGGTTTGGGCAATTTGGGACCAGAAGCTGCTTTACCAGTAATGGAAGGAAAAGCCATGCTGTTTAAGGAATTTGCGGGACTGGATGCTTTTCCCATCTGTTTAGATACTCAAGATACAGATGAGATTGTCAAGGCTGTCAAGCATATCGCTCCGGTATTTGGTGGTGTAAATTTAGAAGATATCGCTGCACCACGCTGTTTTGAAATTGAAAAGAGACTGCGTGCAGAATTAAATATCCCCATTTTCCATGATGACCAACATGGTACAGCTATTGTTACCTTGGCAGCATTATTTAATTCTTTGAAACTTGTGCAAAAATCCATTGCAGATATCCGTATTGTGATTAATGGTGCTGGTGCGGCTGGGATTGCGATCGCTCGATTACTCCGCAAAGCTGGTGCAGAGACCATTTTAATATGCGACTCTAAGGGGATTATTTCCACTAATCGCAGCGATTTGACCGCCGAAAAGTTGGAATTTGCAGTTAAAGCCCAAGGAACTTTAGCCGGTGCTGTTCAAGGCGCAGATGTGTTTATCGGTGTCAGCGCACCAGGAGTTTTGACACCAGAAATGGTACAAGGAATGACGAAAGATGCAATTGTGTTTGCAATGGCTAATCCCATTCCCGAAATTCAGCCAGAATTAGCTCCTAAAAACGTTGCTGTTATGGCTACAGGTCGGAGTGACTACCCCAACCAAATCAATAACGTCTTGGCGTTTCCAGGGGTGTTTCGTGGGGCTTTAGATTGTCGGGCTAGGACGATTACTACTACTATGTGTTTAGAAGCTGCCAGTGCGATCGCTTCTTTAGTTAAACCCTCTGACTTGAATCGGGAACATATTATCCCTTCCGTCTTTGATAAGCGTGTTGCTACTGCTGTGGCTGCTGCTGTCCAACAAGCCGCGCGGGAAGAAGGTATTGCTCAAAGTTAAAACCCCACCCCCAACCCCCTCCCCGCAAGCGATGAGGGGGCTAAGATGTACCTCATAAGAGCGGAAACCGCTGTATAGCATGAGTCAGGAGTCAGGAGTAAAACTGGTTTCTTCCTTTTCTGGCTTCTTCAACCCATATCATTGATTTTTTCCAAATCTCCAATTAAACCATGAAATACTCAATTATTACAAGTTTACTAGCTGCAAGTTTAACTTTATTTAGTACCATTACCACAGCCGAAGAAACTCCATCATCGTGTTCTATCAATTCTCAGGAATTTACTATTAATAAAACATTAAAAGCAGAAAAAGCTCCACCTATTCAAAACTCATCAGGAGCCGCAGAAATCGCGTTAGCTAGACATCTCAAAACCATTAAAGCTACAATGTATGGTGCTTTTTGGTGTCCACATTGTCATCACCAACAAGAACTTTTTGGTAAAGAAGCATGGACAACAATTACATATATTGAATGTGATCCTAAAGGGACAAATCCCCGTCCTGATTTATGTAAACAAGCTAAACTCAAAGGTTTTCCAACTTGGGAAATCAAAGGTAAAACATATTCAGGAACGCAATCTTTAGAAACCCTAGCCCAGATATCTGGTTATAAAGGGAAACGCAATTTCAAAAACTAACATTATCAACATCTCCGACTTCTTTATTAATTTTGTTGATAGCTTATAAATATATGTGAAAAATCAGGGATATAAGCTATCGTCAACAATAACTAATCTAATTTAAATTCAAGAAACTCCGGTAATCCTGGATATACCATATTCCGATCTATTGCTGAAAAAACCTTATTATTAGTATGAGCAGAATTTAAACAGCGATAAACTAATTGAGCAACATCTGCACGATGAATAGTACCCACAATCTGGGGATTTTCGGTGATAATTCCGTTATTGGTGGCTGCTTCTGATTTTAAACCACCAGGACGGATAATTGTATAGTTCAGTCCACTGGCAATTAAATATTGTTCAGCTTTTTCCTTTTCAATTAAAACTGGTTTCAGTGCTTCTAAAGCTTGGGGAGGTAAAGCGACAACACTATCACCACTACCAATAGAAGTCACCAAAATAAACTTTTGTACTCCCGCTTTAACAGCAGCATCAATGAGGTTTTTATTGCCGATATAATCAGGTTTAATATTATCTGTAGGTAAACCTCCTAATGTACTGATAACGGCTTGAATAGGTTCAGTTCCTAAAATTGCCTGTGCCACATCAGCCACATTTAAGGCATCTCCTAAAACTGCATGAATACCCATTGCTTTCGCTTCCACAGCGGCAGATTCTGTTCTCAAAAGTGCTTTGACGGGAATTTGTCTTACTGTCAAATATTTAGCGATTTCTTGACCAACACCGCGACTAGCACCAGCTAGAAAAATGTAAGATGTGATTGACATAATTAGTCTATAAAAAAGATGCTATGTTTACATTTATCATAAAACTGTCATTTTAAAACGGTACTATTTCAAATTCAAACGTACCAATTAAACGGTCATCAACATAGACTTCTATTTGATGTTTACCTAAAGGATCTCCCGGAGAAATAGTCCAGAAATTTTCAATTACACCATTAACAGGTGTTGCTGTCCGCAGGGAAGTTGCTTTTTTCCCATCTTTTGATATCAAGAAATTTTTATTATTTTCTGTTGTCCAAGTTTCGGGGGCTTTTGGTAAACTTAAAACTTCCCGCCATTTGACCTGCCCTTGATAGTTATCAAGTTTAATTCTCCAACCATAAGCATCACCTTGTTTTAAGGGAACTTTAGTTGTGGGGAAAAAATTGAATTTCCCTTCTGAATTAACTATCCTGACTCCAAATTCAGTTTTAGTAACAACTATTGGTTGATCAATAATTGACCGATGATATTCTGTTGTAATTGCTGCTAAAATCATATTAGACTTATTAAAAACTGGAGTGATAATCGGCAATATCAAAGACAACACAACTAACAAAATCTGGGAATTTATAATTTTCATAATCTTTATTTTTCAGTAAATAAGTAGGATACAAAATTTATATATCCTACTTTAAAAAAGTATTTTTGCCACAATAGCAGTATATACTTGAATGAGATCCAAAATTTACCTAAAAAACTATAAACCAAAAGACTTTTGACTATAGTTAGTCTTCGTCAAGTGCGGGTAAAATTTCTTCAAATTGCCACAATTGGTCTTTATTTTCCAAAAACCAAATTCGGCTTTCTGTAGTTAATTTACTCCAGATAACATCAACAGGAACATGGGGAGAAGCATATTGAAACTCTTCACCAATAATTCTCAGATTATCCTCTATATTCCGAGGAATACCAAAATCTTGCCAATCAATTTTTACATTTCTGCCAGTAACTCCCGCAGTCGGATCAAAAATTAATTGCGCGGTTCTAATTAAGTCAGCAAATTGTTGTGCTTTGAGTCCAATTATTTCTGGGATTTGAGGTGATTTTTGAGGATCTTGAGACATTTTCGCTGGAGTTTTGTAAATGTATAATTTAGAAAAATTACTGCCAGAGATAATCCCAGTATTTCTAGTTTAGCTTACAAAATGAATATTTTTAGGTTAATTAGCCAATTTCTACGAAAACTGTAACTGCGGCTACAGCTATTAACATTTCATCATTTTTATCGTTAAGAGAAGCAATTGCTAAACCATCAACTACCATTCCTCCTGCTTCTAATATGAGCGTTTTTTTACCAAAAGGAAGAACAGCTAATACTTCTGCTTCCCGTACTTGTTCGGGGTAGGGAACTGCAACTTTGACTTCGATAATCATTTCATTAGGATCTTTTAATCCTGCTACTTCCATAATACCAAGTAAGGCATTATGAGCGATCGCATTCCTAACTGCTCTTGCTGCTGCTACTGTTGGTTCTTGTCCGTGTTGGTCTACACCCATACCCATTTCAATAATAAACCGTTTAAGTGCCATAACTGTTTTTTGTGAATTTTATACTTTTTACTATTTATCAGTGTTTCATTCGCTACTATCTACGATGATTCATTTTTAACTAGTGTCAGTTAAGAAAGTGTCACTCTCTACACTAGCCATTTGATTGCAAAAGAGATATTCTTAATAAATGCAAGGAGTGATACCACTTTATCTCATATTTGTTACAATTTTCCTGGCACTACTTATACTTACTGTTATTTGAGTTGCAGGATTCAAATGTCACAATAATAGTGAATTGGTAGAAAGTTATACGGGGAACGCTTGAGTTAAAAACTCAGGCGTTTTTTATTTGTAAAATATTTGTATCAGATACATATAAAAACCGTCAAGGTACTTAGGACATCAATTGATTATGAAACTCACTTCAGTCCAGGTTTTTCCTCCTAACAACTGACAACTGAAAACAAACAACAAACAACTTAGGAAGTATGGTAGAGATATGGGTTCTGTTACTGAAGCAGGTTAACAAAATATGGATACCGAGGAACTAAAACGGCGCTATGTTGCAGGAGAAAGATATTTTGTTGCTGCTAACTTAGTCAAGGCTAAACTAATTGATGCTTATTTGCCAGGGATTAATTTATGGGGAGCAGATTTAAGTGAAGCTAATTTAGGCAAAGCTAAACTATGGGGAGCAGATTTGAGTAACGCGAATTTAGCAAAGGCAAATTTGACTAGAGCAAATTTATCAGGTGTCAATCTTACTCAAGCAAATCTTCGAGGTGCTAGGCTGCATTACACTAAGTTGTATGGAGCAAATTTATATCACGCCTATTATGATGAAAGCACCAAATTTCCGCGAAATTTTGATCCTGTTAGGCACAATATGCAGAAATTGTAATTAATTAAACTTCCTCTGGTGCTGCTATCGGGAATGTTTCTCCGGCTAAATATGCAGAAAAATACTTCTGAAAATAAAGCCAAGATGTCATATCTTCCCCCTCAATATAACTTTTTGGGGCTGTTTTATATAAGGGAAGGCGGGTATTTATTTCCTCTTGTAAAATAGGGTGTAATTCTGTTAAACCACTGACTTTATTACCTGTCGCACTATAAATTAAATAACCAGGATGCTCACCCATTTTCATCCAGGGCAACCATTGACCGATTCTATCCCAAGATAGACTTAATTGTGTGACTGAGTCTAATTCTGAATTCTCTAAATCTGCTGTAGGAACAGAAATTTTAAATAATTCTGCTGCTTGGTAAATTCCCCCTGCACAATAATCCACAAATTCAGAAGTTTCAGCTAAAGGATTGGGATAATTAGGAAAGATATCAAAGACAAAATTAGTTTTTTCTCCTTCTAATTGCACAGGTAATTTACCTTTAAATTGACCCTGAACAGGACTATTAGCAACGTGCATAACCGACACTGTTTCCTGTGTCCAAGGGTTCTCCCATTTATGTAAAATCTCTTTTGTTTCTGGGTTGAGATAATAAGTTAATTCTCTAGAAGTAAAATCCCAACTACCTTCAGCAGTGGAAATACAACGACTGACACTCATTCCCACAATTTCAAATAATAATTGTCGTTTTTTTCCAGGAATAAAACTATAAATATTCCCTGTCCAAGTTAGAAAATTAGATTCGTTAGCATTTAGAGAAGCACGGGTTTTAATCCATTGTTGAACATCTACTAATTGAGGTTGTGTTGTCATCATATATCTCCTTAAATTATCAGAATTTTTCCTTATTTTCCACTAAATTCCAAAAATAACCATCAGGTGCAACAAAAGAAAAACTCCTTTCTCCAAACTCATTACTAACAATTTCTGTAATTTGTGTTGCTGCACTTTCTCGCACTCGTTGAAAATAGGTTTCTATTCCTTGTACTCTGTAAGTATAAAGACACATTCCTAAACTTCCAGGTTGAGCATCTGTAAACCGCGATTTTAAGGTAATATCTTCTGGAAAGCGAATAATATAAAGTCTACCACTGCGTGCTGCCATAAAGTCAGTTTGAGAAGACCGAGGATCATCAAAAGCCGTAACTATAAATTTTTCCCCTGGATTAAGTTCAAAAAATTCTTTTCCTGCTAAAGATGATTCATAAGTCGTTTCTACATCATCACGCACACGCAATAAACCTAAAACTTTTTCATAAAATTTGAGAATCTCCTTACTATCATCTTGAACAACTATTCCCACATGAGTAAACTGACTAGTTTGCAAAGGTGCGTGATGGTTAATATATCCATAATCAGGAACATCATAACTAAAGCGTTGAAATAAAACTTGACGAGTTAATGGTTGGAGTAATAGCATTTCTCGCACTCCCAGTAAAGGTTCTATAAAAGGACGACTTCTTTGATCTTTGTTGTAAATTACTTCCCAGTGAGATTGTGTGTAAACAATACTTTCACCAATTGATTTTGCTGCTTCTGCATGATTTAAAATACCTAGTATATTAGCAGTTAAGGTAGTAGCCCAACTATTACCTTTTACTTTCATAGAACTAACACCTAAACCCGCAGAGGTGGAATTTTGCCAAATCATTAAGCGAATTAATCCATGATCTGCATTTTGATGATAAAGTCGAATAGTCTGTAAAGATGAATTTATCCCATATAATTTATATGCTGTGGTTGCGGGTAATTCTCCTATTTCTCCAATATGATAGCCAAATTGCCAGCAATTCTCATTTTGAAAAAAATAAGATAAAATTCTCTTAATTTAAGTGGA
>JBAXRM010000142.1:0-11983 GCA_037131225.1 Nostocales cyanobacterium ELA583
AATTATCCAAAAACCGCTTGACAAAAGACTTACAGCCTTAACTTGTCACCAATGAACCCGCACCAATTCACCATCTACATTATTAGGTCAAGTTGCTGAAAAAATTGCTAAAATTCCTAATAGGGAAGAAAGACAAAATATAGCAGGGTGTACAGAGATTTTAGCGGGCTTGAAATTTGAAAAAGATGTTATTCGCCAATTTTTACGGGAGGATATTATGCAAGAGTCAGTAATTTATCAGGATATTTTACAAAAGGGTAAAAAAGAAGAAGCATTAATATGGATCACCCAATTTCTAAATTATCGCTTTGGTGACGTTAATTCATCACTAATAGCCGAAATTCAGGTATTATCTTTACCAAAATTAGAAGCCATGAGAAACGTTTTATTTAATTTTGTAACATTAGCAGATTTGGAAGTTTGGTTAAAAAACAATAATCGTTAGTTCTAAATTAGCAACTATCATTACTTTCGTTTTGGAACATTAATTGCCTGTACAGCCCGTTGTTGAACTTCCTCACCCCGGCGGTCATATCTTGATGTTAACTCCGGTGAGGCATGACCGGCTAATTTCTGGACAGTAACAATATCAGTAGAATCTAACAACTCAGAAATAAAAGTTCTCCTAAAATCATGGGCAGAAAAGTTTGTTACCCCAGCTTCTGCACCCCGTTTTTCTAAAATAAATAATACCGCTTGGGGTGTCAGTTGTCGCAAAGTTACCGCCCCGGATTTATTAATGTGACAGATTAAAGCCCCCGCTTCCCGCCCTCTAATTTCTAACCAATCTTCGATAATTGGCAAAACTCCATCTGGTAAATAAACAGTGCGGTCTTTGCCACCCTTACCACTGCGAACTTTAACACTGCCAGAATGCAAATCACTCAACATTAAATTTACCGATTCCCCCCGGCGTAAACCTGCACCCCGCAAAATTGCTATCAACGCCGCATCTCTATAACCGATAGGGGTAGGGTCATCAAAACATACTTGTATGAGAGAGTCAATTTCATCTGCACTTAAACAACGCCCCTTCAATTCTTTAGACAGCTTAATATTCGGGATGTCTACAGCCCTAGCAAAATCTCTAGCATCCATTAATTCAAGTCGTAATGTTTCTTTCAAGACCCTCCTTAACGCACTCAGCATTTTATTAGCTGTGGCTGGTGCATATCTTTCCATTAGTATACACCGTAATAAAGCTGTATGTTTATAACGCAGTTCAGCCCAATTTAATGTCAGCGCATCACATTCATTACTGGTAAGGATACGAGCGATCGCATTTAAAGATTGCCTCATCGCGGCACGAGAACCGGAAGATAGAGCAGCGAGATAGACAGCAGCAGGATGTTCAGTTAGGGGGGTGGGTGCAGTCAAAGCCAGGGAATTGACAACAGTTATTTCACCAATTTCTGTGGGATTCATTCATTTACTTATCCGAAGATTCCTTCTAGTTAGTTATATTCTGATAAGTAATATTGTACTTTTACCTTTTCCCCTCAGAAAATTTATTTGGTGTTGATAGGGGGGATTCCTATGGAGGGCTGCGATCGCTCTTCGGGAAAAATTTTTTGGTTTACTGACTTTTTTTTATTTTATTCTCTCCAGGAGCTCCAGGAGTGATGGAAGAGGGTTATAGTTAAAAATAATCAATTTTATCAAAAAAAATCTAAATAGGTAAGCTTGTGAAGCGTATAGTTGAATTTCCTTTAGAAAGCGGCGATTTTATTCTTGTGGAGGTGGATGAGCCTGAACTAACTGATGATCGTATTGGTTTGCGAGATGAGATAATTCAAAAAGCTCAAAAAACTTTTGAGTCTGCTCTAGAACAAGTTAAGCCCATAGCCAATGTCATCATGACTAAAGTAAATAGTCTCAATCAGCCTGCGGACGAAGTAGAAGTCAAGTTTGGCATCAAAATGAGTGCAGAACTTGGAGCAGTTATTGCTTCTGGCAATGGCGAAGTTAATTATGAAGTTACTTTGAAGTGGAAACGGGAGCCATAAGATGGCCACACCCCTGGAGTCATCAGTTGTCAGGATTTACTCAAACAGTGGCAAAGTTGTTGGCGCTGGCTTTTTAGTTTCCCAAAAATATATCCTTACCTGCGCTCATGTGGTAGCAGATGCTCTAGGAATTGCCAGAAACACTGCTGAAATGCCTAATGCAGAAATCCGCTTGGACTTTCCTTTATTAGCAGCGAAACAATTGTTCACAGCCAAAATAGTATTCTGGCGACCTGTTAATCCTGGTGAGTTTGCTGAAGATATTGCAGCACTGGAATTAGAAACCTCTCCTCCTAATACTGCTCAACCAGCAAGATTAGTAGCTTCAGAAGAATTATGGGGGCATCCTTTCCGAGTTTTGGGTTTTCCAAAGAACCAGCCTAATGGAGTTTGGGCGGCTGGTGAAATCAGAGCCGGACTTGCCAATGGTTGGGTGCAACTGGAAGATATAAAACAACAAGGTTACGCATTAGAGCCTGGTTTCAGTGGTGCGCCAATATGGGATGAGCAGCTACAGGGTGTAGCAGGAATGGCCGTAGCGGCGGAAATGGAACGAGCAGCAGCCAAAGCAGCATTTATTATTCCTACTCAAGTGCTGGTTACAGCATGGTCTGAGTTAGGTGAGCAAGTTCTTTCTATAGAAACAGTGCAACAACAATGGTCAAAAGTTAAATCAGCTAGTAAAAACGCTAAAGTTTTTATCAGCTACCGCAGCCAAGACCCAGATTTTACTCTGGCGCAACAATTCTATGAAGCCTTAAAAGCGGCTGGACATGAAGTATTCATGGCAGGGGAAAGTATTCGGCTGGGTGAAAACTGGCCGGAGCGCATAGATAGAGAATTAGAGCAATCTGATTATTTTCTACTGCTGTTATCTCAGAAATCTGCAACCAGTGAAATGGTGACAGAAGAAGTAAGGCGTGTGAAACAGTTGCAGGATTTACGTCCTGACCATAAACCAGTAATTTTACCAATTCGCATCAATTTCCCTTTGAATTCGCAGCTGAATTATGATTTACGGGGTTATTTACAGAGAATTCAACAGAGAGAGTGGAAATCATCTGCTGATACACCCAAGATTTTGCAAGAAATTTTGACAATTCTGGCAGAAGGTCACAAGCCTACTTTGACGGAAGAGGAGCTAGTAACAACACCGCCTGCTGTAGAAACTTTAGAATCCCCACCTTTACCAGTTGCAGAACCAGAATTACCAGAAGGGCAGGTGGATTTGGCTTCTCTATTTTATGTTGAACGCTGTTCCATAGAATCTGGTTGCTATGAAGCTATTTTGAAGCCTGGTTCTCTCATTCGCATCAAAGCACCTCGGCAAATGGGAAAAACTTCACTAATGGCGCGGAGTCTTTATCAAGCTTCACAACAAGGTTCTCTAGCTGTGTCTTTGAGTTTTCAACTAGCGGATAGTAAAGTGTTCGCAGACTTGGATCAATTTTTGCGCTGGTTCTGTGCTATTGTCGGTCGAAAACTGCGACTACCAAATAGGTTAGCGGATTACTGGGACGATGTTTTTGGTAGCAAGGATAACTGTACAGCTTATTTTGAGGAGTATCTTTTAGCACAAATTAATGAATCTTTAGCTTTGGGATTGGATGAAGTTGATTTAGTATATCAACACCCTGAAATTGCCTCTGACTTTTTTGGACTCCTGCGCGCTTGGCATGAGGAAGCAAAGAATGGTGGTATATGGAAGAAATTGCGATTGATAATAGCTCATTCAACAGAAGTTTATATCCCAATGAATATCAATCAATCGCCTTTTAATGTAGGGCTATCAATTGAGTTGCCGGAATTTAACGTTGAGCAAGTGCAAGATTTAACACGCAGGCATGGGCTAAATTGGAGTTCTATCCAAATTGAACAACTGATGGCAATGGTAGGAGGGCATCCCTATTTGGTACGAGTAGCACTTTATCGCATTGCGCGTAAAAACGCTACACTGGGGGAATTACTAAAAGTTGCTCCTACAGATGCTGGACCTTTTGGCGACCATTTGCGACGACACTGGTGGAATCTGAAACAACATCCCGACTTAGCAATGGCAATGAAACAAATTGTTGCCACAAGCACACCAGTACAGTTAGAGCCAATACAAGCTTTTAAATTAAAAAGTATGGGATTGGTTGAGCTAGAAAACAATAATGTTTTACCCAGGTTCAATTTATACCATAAGTATTTCCGCGATCGCGCGGCTTCTTTATAGAACCCATTTGGGATCTATTCTGTAACCCTTAACAGAACGCGGTTTTACCAAATAAACCATTTTCGCCCAAAGCCCCTCACAGTAATAGTTTCAAAAAAGATACCAAATGGGTTCTATAGAAGCCATTGCTTGTTTAGGTGGTTATTTAGAACATCGACGTAATATACTCAACACGGCTTAATTATTTGATTCTGTAGGTAGGGGTTTAGTTAAACGGGCGGTTAGAAACCGCGTCTACACAGACAAAGCCCTTGTGATTCCGCTCAATTGATCTCATAACATTACCTAAAATGAGCCAAACTAGGCAATATTTGAATGTGTGTCAGAGATAAATACATGACTACGTTACAAAACTTTACGTCGTGCTAAATTTTGCGCGTACCTTGTACCTTGTCTTTACCCCATATTGAGCCGAGATAGGCTGAAACTATTGATATATACTTGATATTTGATTTTATATCGTAAAATTAAGTAGGTGAACAGAAAAATTCAAAGATATGTAACGGTATGTAAAGTTGTCTCAATGCGATATTCTGATTGAGTTTCAGCCATTTTACAAAACGTAATACCCTTCATTTTTATTTTGTTCACCTACTTACTTGGTAATAAAATGGCAAGTATCTTTTATGAAAATTGTTGATAATAAAATAGCAATGCCTATTACGAAAATTGTAACACCACGAATTTTTTTCATTACAGGTATATAGTTAGACTCTTTTATTTTGTTTATTGCTTGAAAAACAAAAATTCCTAAAAACTCACTTATTAAAGTGCCTAACAATGACCATCCAAAAGCTGGTTCTTTTACAGATATCAATGTAAAAGAATATGCCATTAAATCAATTATAGATACTATAAATAACACTATAAAAGTTATATCCTTAAATATGCTTTGATATCGCAAATATATATATATAATACATAAACCTAACAATAAAAACCATAACCTCAAATTACGTACAGAAGTTATAACAGCTTTTCGATAAGATAGTATTATTAAAAGTGTAAATACAGCTAAACTCAATCCAACAATACTAAATACAATATAACTAGAAAATGAATTGATATTCTTTATAGCTTGTTCGGCATTAAGTGAAGATATACAATTCTTTGATAAAATTACATTTTTTGGTAAATCAACAGCATTAAAAATAAATAATCCGCCCCTTGTATCTGATAAAAACCAGATATTATATAGTTTCAAGTAAAAATTCAAACTGCTGCGAAATATGTATAGCAGTATTCCTAAAATAAGAGGAGAAATAATAGTATAGATGGTGATATCTTTCCATATTGAACGTTTCTTAAATTTAACAGGTACTTCAAATTGACCAATATTAGTTTTTATAATAATTTTATCTTCATACTCTCCAACTTTTGTAAAACTTGGATCTAGAGTTAGCATAAACTCTACTTTTTCATTTTTATCTACTTTTTCATTTTTATCTACTTTTTCATTTTTATCTACTTTTTCATTTCCAAAATAATTAGGGTTTATCTTAATTTGTTTTAGAGAATTAGAAATTTTGCCTTTAATTCTTCCTTCAATTTTTCCAAAATTGTTGAGAAAAACAATATTTATTGATTTTTCTAAAAGACGATCATTTTTTTTAACAAAAGTAATATCTCCCAGATTAATATTGTTTGGTTCAATTTTTACTTGAATTTTTTTTACTATGTATTTTAAATAAATTTCACAGTTTATACTAATACCTTCTAGTTCTAATAAAATATAACCTTCATAAATCCCTGGGCGTACATCAAGAGTATCTAAGCGAATAGAATGTTTTTTTGAATTATTAGAATTAATTTCCGGCTGTATAGTAATTCCTGGAAGGGGACTTTCTAACTTTACAGAACCCCATACAAAACCTCGACCTTTTTTAACAATTTCAAATTCAACATTTGTTTCATATCCAACTGAAATTTCACCAAAATCAAATCTATCTGGTTGTACCGAAATTTTTGGATAAGGATTAATTCCTAAATTTTTATAAAACTCTCGAACAAATATCTCTAAACCTTTACGATTTTCTTGTGCATAAGAACTAACTATTTTTCGTGATAAACTTGCTAAATCTGTTCTTCCTTGTCCTAAAAGCCATTGTGTAATATAGTTTTGATATAAATAATCTTGTGCTTCTTCAGGATACTGATCACATAGAGCAATCAATTCAGATAACGATGATGCTTTTCCTTGTTTAAACCTGAAGGTGAGCAATCTTAAAGCAGTTTGATACTCTTGATTTTCCAAAGCTTGTCCTGCATTTAAAAACTGATAATCCTCATTACTTAAAGCTTTACCGTTTGCCCACGACAGAGCATCTTGCAAAGCCTGACCGCGCAGTAATCTTGATTCATCACGACAATTAGATACTGTCCAGGCTGTTATTGCTTCAGCATAGGGACGCAAATCTGCTAATCTGTTTTCAATCCAATTTTGATTAAAAATAGATTTATAAATTTGGTTGTAAATTCTTAACTTACCTTTTTTTTCAACTACTAATCCTGACAATCTCAATTCTATTTGTTCTAAACTGTTATCTACTGCAACTTCTTCATCTTCACTATATAAAATTTGCTGATACAAACCTAGTAGACGGCCAGCATGCTTCTCGTTCATTAAAATACGATCACTTATCGTTTTCAAATGCTCTGGCTCATCCTGTGATTCCCAACTCTTGAGTATATGAGATTGAACTACATCCTGTACATTTAATGTGTTATCACTAACTTGAATTAATTTACAGAGTTTTTGCGTAAGAAATGGTTGTCCACCAGTCCAATTTAAAATATGTTCTAAAACTAGTTGTGGATTATTAAATTTCCCTGCCAACCCTTCAGCTAAAGCCAGAGATTCATGCAATTTAAACCCTTGTAATTCAATGGCTCGACCTATATTAAATGGTGTACGCTTTTTGTCTTTAATTAAATCTGAGGGAGTAGCTACTCCCAATAAACAAAATGTGAGTTTTTTGTATACTGGGTTAACACCACGCTGATTATAAAAAAACCTTATTAAAGCAAAAAAGTCGTCAGTCGAAAATTTTAGACTGAGTACACTATCAATTTCATCTACAAAAATAACAATTCCTTTAGGAACTTCTTTTCCAGAATCTTCTTTTTGAGTAACTTCAGTTAATAAAATTTCTTCAATAAATTCACTTAATCGCTGTACAGGAGAAAGATGTTCTTGATCTCGCCACCAACTTCGTAAGTTAAATTTCTCAGAAAGACCAAAACTAACTGTTAAAATACGCACTATACCTGCATACCACTGTTCTTGTGTAACGGTCTGACTTCCGATCTTCGTCAAGTCAATTGCCGCACAAGCAATATTTTCATTTTGCAGCGTTTTCATCGTTTGAATCGACAAGCTAGATTTGCCCATTTGTCGTGAGTTTAGTACATAACAAAACTCGTTATGTATCAAACCATCATATAACTCTTGGTCTGCCTGCCTCTTGATATAACTGCGGGCATCTATTGGTAAACTTCCTCCAACGTGATATTGGTAGGCTGGGGTGGGTGTTATGTTCATCAGCTGACTCTTAGAGGATGCTTGGAAAGTCAAAAAAAGTTCAAGTTTTAATATCAGTCGTCTGGAGTGCCAAAGCTTCCGACACCCTACAACTAGTAAAAAGACAGATGGCGAACAAAGCACGATGGCAGCAATTCTCATTTTAAGGTTTCATGACATTTAAACCCTTACATTCATAGGGTTTTACAATTCTTAACAAATCCGGGGATCGCTGAAATGGCGCAAACTCGTTTCAAAATGAGAATTGCTGGCACGATGGTGCCAGCGCCATCTGTAGGTGATCACGTGGGTTAGTGAAATCCTTAGAAAACAGTAACCTCAATTCATCTGAGTTGAGAATTTTGGCTTGTCCGTTGCCGTTTACCTTCATGGTAGATTGAACCCTTAACTTTTCAACACCAGTGTACACGAAAGTGCCATTTCGTGTAACTTGAGGGAAATGAGCGCGTTACTAGGGGCAATTTTTGTAGATTCTTCAGGCAATAATGCCTACGGCGGTTACGGCGGGTACTTTGCGCGATCGCTCTAAAGTTCCTACTAGCTAATCAAAATTCCCCCCAATAAAACTTAACGATTCTCGAACCCCGACAAATCAAACAGCGACAATTGCCCCAGAGAAACATTACCCTTACCACCGCGATGATAACTAAAATGACATTTTGGACATAAAGCTACTAGGTTTTCGGGTCTATTGTCTGATGGGTTTCTATTCCAATGATGAACTTGTAGGTGGGTACGACGTTGGGGGTTTTTATCGGGGGGTAATGAGCGATCGCATTTTTGACAACGCCAACCTGATTTTTCCTTGATGGATTTAGCTAATTGTTTCCAATGTTTTGGATATACCATGATAGTTATTGAATCTTAATATCAGTATTTCACTATTATTATATAATAACATTTTTGTTGATAAATGTACCAATAAATTACTATCTTTTCCTATTATTAGGATTTTATTAATGTTTCTGATAAATAGATATATGGGATATAATTACAATATTGCTTTAATTGAAAATTATAATAATTATTTATCAATGCGAAACCTGACTCCTTATTCAATTTTCTTCCTATTCCCTGATTCAAAATACTAAACTCCAGTATATATATATCCCCAATGTTAATTAAACCTCAAATTAAAACTCCAGAAAAATTACCGTTTTTAGCAAAATTATGTTAGCAAAGAGAAAATATAGAAAATCTTACTCCTTTAGAAATGCTGAGAATATATGAACGCGGGTGGCATTACCGGGGAGTTTTAGGCGACTTGATCCATACAGAAGCCTTATTTGTGCAACAATTAGCTCAATATTATCATTCATGGTTAGGAGCGAAAATGTTTGAGAGGGAATTTCATCAAAAAATTTTAATTGTTCTTAATCAATTAAAGGCTAATTTTTTATTAGAGTGTGGCGCGTATTTTGGCGGTGGGACTCTGGTTAGTTTAAATCATGGGGAATATAGATTAAGTAAGGATATAGATTTTCTCTGTTCCACTGGTACTGGCTACCGATTACTGCGCCAAAAAATAGCTGAAAATCAATATAATGCCCTTTTTAATACTCAAAATAATCTCAACCTACCCGGAGAAATTAAAGCTGACCAGTACGGAGTAAGATTTGCTATTGTAGTTGATGAAACTCTGATTAAATTTGAGATAATTATGGAAGGACGGATTGAATTGGGAGAAGCAGATTATCCCAGTTGGTCGCCTGTCCCATGCTTAAATCAAATTGACAGTTTTGCAGAAAAACTTTTAGCTAATTCTGACAGATGGAATGATTCCTCGGTAGAGTCGAGAGATTTAATTGATTTGGCTATGCAAAGGCTCAATTCTCCCATTCCTCAAGCAGCTATTGAGAAGGCAGAATCAGCTTATCCTGTAATTGAACCTTTAAAAAAAGCGATATCCTTTTTCCAAAATTACCCCAATTATCGAGACAAATGTTTTACAGCTTTGAGAATTGCCGAACCCAGTAAAATTATTGATGGTATTGATTTAAGGGCGGCTGATTTTAATTTAAACAAGACAACTAGAACATTTAGCGAATTTAAACAAGACGGGGAATGACGAAACTATTTGCAATTAGGCTCAAACCCAATGAAGATTTACAGCAAAGTCTCAAGGACTTTAGCATACAGCAAAATATTCAAGTTGGGTTTATATTGACTGCGATTCCTACGGAGCGCTTCGCTATCGCAGAAAATCTATTTCCCACTGAAAGTTTTACTCCACCTTACCCTCTGCCAGTCACTATGCAATTTGCTGTTCATCCATTGGAGTTAGATGAATTACTACACGCTGATTCAGAGCCTAAGCGATTTTTTGCAGCATGGAAAGAGAATGTCCTTCATAGTCAGCATCTTCTAGCCGTGCAATTACTGGTTGTTTTGTGCCAATCAGTTCAGCCAACTGTTTCTGCGTTAACCCAGCTTTGTTTCTGGCTTCATATATTAACTGTGCTACTTCCGCATTAATGGCAGATACCGCTACCATTGCCTCAAGTTGAGTATCAGTACGAGTCATCTTGTCGATAATTTTAATCGCATCCTTAGTCTTGTCCATCGTCTTCCTCCTCGTTTAATTGTGATAAAAAACTTATTTTCACCTATTAATATTTAATAGAATTTTCTTGAAGCCATTCTGATATTGTTTCTTGACTTTCTTGACCGTTTGCTAGTCGTTCCATTATTAAAACAACTTCCGGTTCTGGAACATCCAACGAATATCCATTTAATTCCAGAAAGGTAGCCATCACTACGAAAGCTACCCGTTTATTACCATCTATGAAGGCATGGTTTTTAGCAAATCCATAACCATAAGCCGCAGCTAAATCAAATAAGGTGGGTGTAGGTTCACCATAAGCAAGTAAATTCTTCGGTCTATCTAAACTAGCTAAAAACAAATTGTCATCTCGCACACCTGCAAGACCGCCATGAAGAAATGCAAGAGGTTTACATCAACTTGGCTATAGTGGTATAGTAACTATAAGTAACGGCAAATATCAACATTATAGGAGCAAGTCACCGCAAAAGGTTATAACTAACGTTAGAGGACGATGGTTATAGCAGAATGATTGTGGCTACTAAAAAACCTAAAGTGAGCATTTATTTACCACCGGAACTAAAAACACAGTTAGACGATTGGGCTGAGGAAGAAAACAGGAGCGTTAGCAATCTTGTAGAAACCGTCCTCAAGGACGCAATCTCTAACAGACAACAGCAAAAACAAAAGGCAAGTTAGAGCGATAGCTCCGCTCGCCGAAGGCATCGCCAAATGACCAATGATGAAAACATCTCAAAACACGCAGTAACCCACCCTAAAAAATGCCGTGAAATAGCAGATAAGTATGGATGGAATCTACTGCGAGTAGAAACGACAAAATCTAAAGTCCTTAAATTCGACTGTGTTTTTGAGGGTGATACTCAGTTTCCTAATTATCAAGAAGGTAACAAAGATGAGTAAGTACATTATTTTCAAAGCTGAGGACGCAAGCGCCCAACAGTGGGAGCAAATGCTATTAGCTCACACAGGTGCTTGTACAGATATTCTTGCAGAACACTATGACAGTTCTAAAAAAACAATTCCCCAGCCTGGGTACAGATTGAGAGATTTTCACACAGTTGAAAAATTTATTGACCCTCAATTTCCAGGTGCAAGTACCCATAGCAGGGTAGGGGATTGGGAAGTAACAAGGGTTGAAGAATATATCCCCAATTTACCTGCTGGTGGGTTTGAGTTAGTAGTTATCTGTTACTGTCACTACTCCCCCGTAATTACTCCATTAGAACCATTGCCAAGACTTCAGTTTGTACAGGAACTACAGCAAGTTTAGTGATTCCTGCGGAGTGCTTCGCTATCGCACCTTCTACTCTCGCTAGATTTTCCCGCCGCCGGGAAACAACATTATTTATTTTTATCGGTGCTGATGAAAATAAATTTTTCCTCTATTGCCAATGATAGAGAGGCAATAGAGGAATTTACAACTTACACAACTGCGGAAATAGTCATTGGCGCTACTGAGGAGTTTCGCTTTCTGAGAACTTTTGATAGCGAAGCGCTGCTGCAAACAGTTGAGCAAACACGCTATCAAGAATTAGAGATTGAATCCCCTCCATTTCATGTTTAAAACCATAGACTCACACATATTTTAATTAGATAAAACATAGAATACAGGAGGTTTAACCCTGGCGATTATTCAGGATTTTCCAACAAAGTTG
>JBAXRM010000143.1:0-11780 GCA_037131225.1 Nostocales cyanobacterium ELA583
TAACCTGCTGGGAAAAATATTTTGAGTATATTTACTCATGCTGAATGTGGGCTGTTAGCGGCTACAACCGCCCGGAAATCAATTTCCGGGCTAATAGCTCAATTATGTTAAAACGTATTCAAATTAATTGAGAATAACGTTAACCAAACGGTACTGAGTCGGTTTTAACCGAGTTTAGCTTTTAGACAGGGAATTTATTCCCTGGCTTTAACTAAATCCCTATTGCGCTGTTAAACCCTGTACATAATAGACATCTCCAGAAATTAAATATGCGTATCCTAGAACCCTTGTAGAGACGTTACCTTCTTTCACCAACGCCCCTTTTCTTTAGATCGCTTTAACCTTTCCTGCAATTCTAAACGTAAATCTGCATTGTTACCCAACTTGATCCCCCATTCCACATACTCCTCCCAGTTATGTGCCACTCCTTCACTCACTCCCACCGCTTTCAGAAAAGAATAACCCATGCGAGAAGTTGCTTGTTCACCACACAGCGTCACTATCGGCAAATTAAACTAAGTGAACAAAATCTAACAGCAAATAGAGCAACTTTAGCTGATATAAACGCAGGGAGCATCTGTTGTATATTATATAACGAATACAAGACATCACCTAACTTAAATCTGCTAATTTGTTGGCGAATTTGAAACTCAAGTTTATCAAGTTTATCTAAGCTATTAATTTCCATTTTCAATTAACTCTTCTTTGTAATTTTTCTTGTAAGTGTTTATAAATCACATCTAATCACACAGAGATCACAGGTTTACTTTCATCAAGAGATGCGTAGACGCGAAGCAGCTTGTTCTCAGACATCGCTACCTTGGTAACTTATCTTACCTTTTATAATACAAAGCGACTCCCATTTTCAGCTAACCACTGCTTCCTTAATCCAAAATCCGGTAAAACACGCTCTATATATTTCCAAAACTGGGTATTGTGATGAGATTCATGTAAATGCACTAATTCATGAACAATAATATATTCTATTATTCGGGGTGGTAGGAGTATAGTTAACCAGTGGAAATAAAGGTTTCCTTGGCTACCACATGATCCCCAACGAAAACCCAAGTCTCGGATTTTGATGATGCTCGGAGCTACACCTAGCCTGGGTGAGAATAAATTTACCCAACGTTGTAACCAAAGTTCCGCGTGTTGTGTGTACCAATGAATAAAATGCTTTCTGGCATGGTCTTGTTCATTAGACCTAAGCATAAATCTACCTTGGTAAAGGCGTAAAGAAGTCGGAGATTTTGTTGATACTAAGAATAAGCGATAGCTGCGACCTAGATAATAAAATCCTTCACCGTTGATAAATTCTTTCTCTGACTGATTTTGGGAAAGTAATTCTTTTTCTGCTAATTTCGTGTAAATCCAAAAGCGTTTCTCTAAGGCAATTTGCTCAATTATTTCCAAAGGACAATCATAAGGAGCATTAACGATTAATTCTCCACCTCGGTCAATGGTAATACCTACTGTTTTTCGTTTGTTACTCCGATTTAATACAAAGTACAAATCATCAATTACCAGGGATTCACTCATATTATGGTTAATTTCCCATGAAGGTGTTTGGCTAATTCTAGGATGCGATTCCTACGGAGCGCTTCGCTATCGCTCACAGCCTCACTGCCTGTTGTCGAGAAAAGGTATCACATCTTCGTCATCTAAGAATCGGACAATCCACCCCCGCAACCCCCGCAATAGGTTTTGAGCATGGGCATTTCTCCAGAAATCAACTATTCTCATCTCTTGACGGATGTGTTCTACCATTTCTATTGTGATCGCTGCCAGTTTGTTAAGTTCTATATCCAGTAATTCCTGTCCTGGATGAACTTCTTCTACCAAAATGCCTAAAAATGGCGCTTGGGTTCTGGGGTCAAGGCCAGTTTCATCTGCGGGACGACCTTGGCGCAAATCTTCAGTAAATTGGCGTAATGCTTCTACTAATTCCGCCCATTTATCCTGAAACCTTTCTAAAATTTCTTCTAGTCTTTCGCTTAATTTTTTGTAATAAGACGGGTCTTCCTGAAAGTTTTTACTGATATGGTAACGAGCAGCGTGTTCCATCTCCGATGCTTTGGCACGATCTGAGGTTCGAGAGTTGACAGCACTCTCAAAATCGACATCCATAATTGAGATTGGGGGGACTTGAGGATCTATCAGCGTGTACTTGCAGTTTTTCAAAGTCGGAGTATTCCCGACATTACCGATGTTCATAGTTGCATTGACTTACTACGAGATATCAAAATCCGGGCTGAATTTGTGGTCAAGTTGAAGCAATTTTTGGAAAGTCTAGATATTGTCATGCCCCGCCCAGAAGCATTACCTTACATAAAAGATGCCAAAATCCTCGGCTATATCAATAAGGCTGCTGCCAATCTTTACCGGGACTTCCAACTGAATATTTATGGTGCAGGAAATAAAGTCCGGCAACTCATAGACGAATACATCATAGCTAGTGGCATAGTGATCGCTCAATTTGGGTAATTCGTCTGTCAGGCTAATTAAAGCCCCTTGGATATCTTCAGCACTATAAACTGCCAAAGCTGTTTTCAAATGCCGTGCCACGCCATAGTAGTCTACAACCAAGCCACAGGATTTACGGGAATAGGTGCGATTAACACGAGCGATCGCTTGCAGTAATTCATGTCCCTGCATTGAGCGATCCAAATACAATACTTGCTCAATTGGGGCATCAAAACCAGTCAGCAACATACTTTTGACGATAATGAAAGCCAAACTATCTTGTTTGCTTGGATCAGGATGTAGCAGTGATTTTTTAAATCGGTTGATGTAGTCTTCTACTTTGGATTTATCACTCCACTGCTTCCAAGCCGGATCGTCATTGTTGCCACTGGAAATGACACTTGCAAACTCTAAACCTTTGATTTGCGCTAATTGCGGATAAATCCGGGTTAAAAACTCAGTTTCGGGATCTAGTGATGGTTGAGAAGGATCAAAACTTTCCAATTGGGCTACTAATTTTTGATGTGCAGCAACAAAAGCCTGTTGATAGCGGACTGCTGCCAGGCGACTAGTAGCTACAACTTGGGCTTTAAAGCCATTGGGTAGCACTGTTTCTACATAATGGCGTAACATATCCTCAGCCTTGGCTGCTATGAGTTTTGGAGCTTCCAAGACGTTGCCTTCTGTGGCGTATTTGGCGCGAATTGCGGCTAATTCTTGAGGAGTTCGTTCCCGAAACATATCCTCAAAAAGTTGATCTAGCGATAGCGAAGCGCTCCGTAGGAATCGCCCATCTGCTACTTCTGCCTCAGCAGTACGTCCTTCATAGAGAATTGGTACAGTTGCCCCATCTGCCTCTGATTCTTTAATGGTATAGCGATCAATAAACTCCCCAAAAATTTCGTAGGTACGCTTGCGGTTTCCTGCCAAAATCGGAGTCCCTGTAAAACCAATCCTGGCACAATTGGGTAAGGCTGCCATCAAGTTAGCGTGTAATTGACTAGCTTGGGTGCGGTGGGCTTCATCTACTAAAACTAGGATATCTTCAGAATCATTCAAGATTGGAAATTGCTCAGTTTCCGTCACCAGACGAACCACTTTTGGATTGAGGTTATAGTTAGAAGAATTTTCTGCCACTTTGCGAATGACAGAATTTCCTGTAGGGGCGTATTGCAATACGCCCCTACCGTCAGAGATATCCTCATCTCGCTGTTGATATTTCTGAATTGTGGCAAAGATTAAATCTGGACTAGATTGACGCAACAGTGTTTTCAGTTCTTCAGTATTGATTGCTTTTAAAACTGTTTCATTGGTGAGACTGGCAGTATTACTAAGTTGTTTTTGTAAATCTATTCTGTCTGTGACGACAACAATTTTAAACCGCTGTAATTTTGGTAAAGTTCTCAACTTTCGTACCAAAAACACCATTGTTAAACTCTTACCAGATCCTTGAGTATGCCAAATAATTCTGCCCCGTTGGTCACTTTCACCATGCTGACTACGAGTTTTACCATTTTGCAAACGGCGCACTGACTCCTGTACGGCTCTAAACTGTATGTCATAATTTTCTAGGTTGAGAATCTTTAACCCTTGGTCTAATATCTCCATTTATAAAACATATTCTAATATATTATATTATTCTGACATTCGTGCATTAGTCCTTTTTTCTGGAGTTTGAGTTTTTCGAGATAAGCTTCTTCTGTGCGGATACGGGTGTCATAAATGCTGATGATTTCAACAATCGCATCTTGCTCTTCCAGTGGAGGACAAGGTAAAGGAATACTTGCTATGTCTTCACTAGAAACACCTGATACAGCAACTTGCCTAATTAAAGGTAGTCTCAGCCGAAAACCTTTCTCACTGTTGAGAAAGTAATTTGCAAAAACAGGGCGTAATTTATCTGTAGATAATCTGACACGAATAATGGACGATTCATAAGTAGTAAGTTCGGGAAGATTGGCTACTAATGAACAGCGACCCGCTCCCTCTAAATTTAGAGAGCGACGAGCAAAAACTAAATCCCCAATTTGCAATTGAAAACGCTCCAGTTCACTAGGATTTACATCTACACGGACAGCATTAGATACATCAATTATTAAACCCCTAAACATCTGAGGCATATATGGATCATCAGAACACCTTTACCGTAAAACTTTGCAGGCTTGTACAGCCCATTTCGTGCTGGAATGGAATAGAAATCCCGAAGTTTACCAATTTCCCAATCTTTCGGAATTCTCCCCAGAGGTGAATCTTTGAACTGTTCAGGATGTCCCGCATCCCGTAATTCTCCATTCTCATCCAGTCCGCGAGTCAGCAAGTCGTGAAGTAGTCCGGCTTTGATTTGCTTGAGTTTGGCGATAATAGAGGAAGTCTGAGCGATCGCTTCATCTATGGTGTCGAGAATTTCAGCAATACGATTTAATTGATTTTCTAAATCATCCTTAGCAATATCTAACACCAATCGCTGACATTGTTCCATCATCAACTGCTTTCTGGCATTATCCAACTGCTTAATTAAATCTTCCTTAAACTTAGTCAAAATCTTCTTAACCTGTAACAATTCCTGCTTGAGTTTCTTAATTTCAGCCTCACTCAATTGCTCCTCATCTTCTAATTCCCCTTCTTCACTTTCCTCATCACTCTTTTTAGTCGCTGCTAACTGACTTTCTAAATCTGCTTTTTTAGCTTCATAATCTGCCAACTGTTGTAAATATTTTGGCAATAAACGCACCACCAATTTATGTTGTAGGGGCGTATTGCAATACGCCCCTACATTTTTATTATCACTATCCAAATCCGCGCGAATTGTTTCCACCCAACCTTCTATCAAACCGTCAAAATTTTGAGCAGCAACAGTTTTCAAATCATACTGGATTTCATTCCACCAACTAGCAATTACCCCATTAACTTGAAATTCATCCAAAAACAACAGCATTTGTTCTTGAATTGCTTGTTTTCTTAAACTCTCAGCTTTCGCTTCTATTTCATTTTCTACGAACCCTTTAAAACTTTGATTAGCCACAGAAGTCAAAGTATTTTCATTATTCTCTAACCATTGAGACATTGTTACCACTACTTGGTAAAGATTAATAGCCAACATTCAAAGTCAGGCAAATAAAGCAGGAATCGCTATAGAGGAGGGAGAACAACCAATTCGGGCGGGTTGAAAGGCTGTTTTCTTGGTTGTTCTAGCCATAGCTTCTTTAGTTTCAACACCCCTCCCGGAGTGGCCGGAGTGGGGCGGGTTGAAATACCTTTATGCAGGCATATAAAACATTTTAGGTGGGTTGAAAGGCGCACTTCGTTCGGGATTTTCCGTAACTGAAGCAATACCAATAAATAAAAGCTATTATTGTAATAGCTTTTGATGCCAATACACCTTGATGACTAGGTAATTTGGCAACGCGGACAATAATTTGGCAAGACGGACACCAATTTGTCAAAGCGGTCAAATAATCTGGCAAGTGACAATAAAAAAATCGGGATGACTGGATTTGAACCAGCGGCCCCTGCGTCCCGAACGCAGTGCGCTACCAAGCTGCGCTACATCCCGCCACAAAAATGGCAATATGAACCCATAATACCATAATCAATAGAAAATAACAAATTTTCCATCTGCCAGAGAGGTCTTTGCTTGCTACCATTAAACTTGTATAACTAAAATGGTAAAAGTAGACTGTGACTGTAAAACCAGACTGGTTGCGGGTAAAAGCGCCTCAATGGGAGCGTGTTGGTAACGTTAAAGAAATTTTGCGGGATTTAGCCCTGAATACCGTTTGCGAAGAGGCTTCCTGTCCCAATATTGGGGAATGCTTCAACGCGGGTACTGCCACATTTTTGATTATGGGGCCAGCTTGCACCAGGGCTTGTCCTTACTGTGATATTGACTTTGAAAAGAAACCCCAAGCATTAGATCCCACCGAACCCACACGACTAGCAGAAGCAGTACGACGAATGCAGCTTAATCACGTCGTGATTACTTCTGTTAATCGAGATGATTTGCCTGATGGTGGTGCATCTCAGTTCGTCCATTGTATTGATGCAATTCATGAAGTTTCACCACAGACTACCATTGAAGTATTAATCCCCGACTTATGCGGTAATTGGCAAGCTTTAGAAATAATTCTTCAGGCTAAACCAGAAGTGATTAACCACAACACAGAAACCATTGCCCGTTTATATCGCCGTGTACGCCCCCAAGGAAATTATGAGCGCACAATGGAATTATTACAACGCTCGCGCCAAATTTCTCCCAGCACTTACACCAAATCTGGTATTATGGTGGGCTTAGGTGAAACAGATGCAGAAATTCGCCAAGTTATGGAAGACCTGCGAAGAGTAGATTGTGATATTTTAACAATTGGGCAATATCTCCAACCCAGTCAAAAACACTTGCAAGTATCAGACTTTATAACACCAGCCCAATTTGCAGCTTGGCAAACTTTTGGGGAAGAACTAGGATTTTTACAAGTTGTTTCTTCACCCTTAACAAGAAGCTCCTATCATGCGGAGCACGTCAGAGAATTAATGAAACGTTACCCCAGATAGTCAGTGGTTAGTTGTTAGTTGTTCCTCCGTTTCCTGTTACCAATGACTAATTCTCAAATTCAAAACTCAAAATCTGTCGTTATTCTTGGTGCAGGCGCTTGGGGTACAGCCCTGGCCAAATTAGCAGCAATTAATGGTCATCAAGTGCATCTATGGTCACGTCAGGGATCACAATCTTTAGAAAAAGTATCGAAAAATGCCCAAATAGTTTTGTCGGCCATTTCTATGAAAGGGGTAAGAGACGTGGCCTCTATGGTGCAATCTTTACCCCTATCTCCACAAACAATCTTTGTTACCGCAACTAAGGGACTAGAACCACACACCACACACACACCTTCGCAAATTTGGCAAGCAGCTTTCCCTAATTCTCCCATTGTTGTGTTATCGGGTCCGAATTTATCACAGGAAATTGCCCAGGAATTACCAGCAGCAACAGTCGTAGCGAGTAAAAACACCAATGCTGCCCAAACTGTTCAACTGGTATTTTCCTCTAATCGCTTTCGTGTCTATACTAACCCTGACCCTGTGGGCGTAGAATTAGGAGGAACACTGAAAAATGTGATAGCGATCGCGGCTGGTGTATGTGATGGACTACACTTAGGGACAAATGCTAAAGCCGCTTTAGTCACTCGCGGATTAACCGAAATGGTGCGGATAGGGAATACTTTAGATGCGAAAACGGAAACATTTTATGGTTTATCCGGTCTAGGGGATTTATTAGCAACCTGCAACAGCCCCTTAAGTCGCAATTATCAAGTTGGTTATCAATTAGCCAATGGAAAAACGCTGTCAGGAGTTCTAGCAAATCTTCCAGGTACAGCCGAAGGTGTGAACACTTGTCGGGTATTATTGGAAATTGCCCAACAACAAGGTATTGCTATTCCTATTACCGAGCAAGTTTACCAACTACTTGAAGGAGAAGTTACACCCAGACAAGCGTTAGATAAATTGATGTTACGAGATATCAAACCTGAATTTGATAATTTTCCTACAGAACAAATATGGTAAGTAGGGAAATGCTGACAGGGTAAGGTATCCAATTAAAAATAAAGGACTACCGCAAAATCCCTAGAAAGAATTTGTCAAATTGTCAGGAAATTACTTTTTTAGTGATGTAAATATGACTATGTAGTTTATAAACACG
Source organism: Nostocales cyanobacterium ELA583 (assembly GCA_037131225.1). Taxonomy (GTDB): domain Bacteria; phylum Cyanobacteriota; class Cyanobacteriia; order Cyanobacteriales; family Nostocaceae; genus Dolichospermum. Next base: position 8,156 of record JBAXRM010000143.1, read on the forward strand.
ATCACAATGAGAATTTTGTTTATAACTGGTTAAAAAAATGACCGTCAATATTTCTACAGATGGTAATATTGACCATGTATTTCCTAATTGAAAATCTGGTTCAAGACTTTTATAGCTATCTGTTTGAACACACAACTATTAGCGACAAACAACGCATTTGAAATGTATTCTTTTGACCTAGTGAAATGTGTCAAAAATAACTATTTAGTTAAAAAAGTCCAAAAGCTGATAAATTAAGTTTTCTTCTCTCAATACCTCCGCCAAATCAAAAAAATACTTGATTCGTAGGTTGGGTTGAGGCACGAAACCCAACAAATACGTTGAGTTTCCTCTTCGCTCAACCCAACCTACAAATAATGGCTAAAGTATTGTTTATCTCTTAGTTGTTTAGACTAGTACAAAGTTTTGCAAAGAATTGTACAGCTCAACCTAAACCGTGTTATTTCATGACGAATTACGGGAACAATAGCAACAGTTAATTAGCTGACCGTAATTTTAGCTGACCGTAATCTGTAATCTATTGTCACCTGGAGCAATTTGAGACATCATGCCAGCAACATCTTTTTATAAAAAAGCCGCCTACGATGGGCAAAATCCCCAGCCACCTTTGGATATTGAAATCAATAATGATGAGCAAGATTTATCCCCAGATGATTTGCCGGATTTAGACCTGGCTGCTGTTGAATCTGATTTAGCCTTAGCCGCGCAAACTACACGACGCAGTACAGACTTGGTGCGTCTCTATCTACAAGAAATTGGCCGAGTCCGTTTATTAGGTCGAGATGAAGAAGTTGCCGAAGCACAGAAAGTACAGCGATACTTAAAACTGCGCTTGTTGCTTAGTGCTGCTGCCACTGAGGAAGATGATATAATTGTCCCCTATTCACGGTTAATGGAGGTACAGGAGCGTTTAAAGGCTGAACTAGGACACCGCCCTTCTTTAGAACGGTGGGCGACCACTGCGGGGATAACTTTACCTGATCTTAAACCGACTTTAGCCAATGGGAAAAGACGCTGGGCAGAAATTGCTAATTTAACCGTAGAAGAATTAGAACAGGTTCAAACTCAAGGACTACAAGCCAAATCGCACATGATTAAGGCAAATTTGCGTTTGGTGGTGTCTGTCGCCAAGAAATACCAAAATCGTGGTTTGGAATTGTTGGATTTGGTTCAGGAAGGGACTTTAGGTTTAGAACGAGCGGTTGAAAAGTTTGACCCCACTAAGGGTTATCGTTTTAGTACCTATGCTTACTGGTGGATTCGTCAAGGTATTACGCGGGCGATCGCTACTTCTAGCCGCACTATTCGTCTTCCTGTTCATATTACCGAAAAGCTCAACAAAATTAAAAAGGCGCAACGGAAAATTGCCCAAGAAAAAGGTCGCACACCGACTTTAGAAGACCTGGCTATTGAGTTGGATATGACAGCTATTCAAGTCCGGGAAGTATTATTGAGAGTTCCTCGGTCTGTGTCTTTGGAAACCAAGGTAGGAAAAGATAAAGATACCGAATTGGGAGAATTGCTAGAAACTGATGCCATTACGCCGGAAGAGATGTTAATGCGAGAGTCTTTACATAAAGATTTGCATAATCTTCTAGATGATTTAACTAGCCGAGAACGTGATGTTATTTCAATGCGCTTTGGTTTATCCGATGGTCATGCTTACTCTTTAGCAGAAATTGGCCGCGCCCTTGACCTATCACGGGAAAGAGTCAGACAAATTGAATCAAAGGCTTTGCAAAAACTCCGCCAACCCAAACGCCGTAACCTTATCCGCGACTATCTAGAGTCATTAACATAGAAGGTAATAGGTAATAGGCAAATATTCTCAATAAGCAATGATTGTTGCAAATCAAGCCCAATGTTTGTTATATTCTCAATTAATGAGCTTTGTTGAGAAAATTTAGTATGACTGTCTACACAACTGGTTCACTTAAGGCGGAATTAAACGACCGTGGCTGGCGTTTAACTCCACAGCGCGAAACAATTCTTCATATTTTTCAAGAACTCCCGCAGGGTGAGCATTTAAGTGCAGAGGATCTATATCATCGCTTAGAAACTGATGGTGAAGGGATTAGTTTATCAACTATCTATCGCACTCTGAAGTTAATGGCGAGAATGGGTATTTTGCGGGAGTTAGAATTGGGTGAAGGGCATAAACATTATGAAATTAATCAGCCTTATCCCCATCACCACCATCATCTAATTTGTGTCCGCTGTAACTCGACTATTGAGTTTAAAAATGACTCAATTTTAAAGATTGGCGGAAAAACAGCGCAAAAAGAAGGTTTCCATTTATTAGATTGTCAAATGACAATTCATGCTGTGTGTCCCCAGTGTCAAAGAGCGTTGATGCCACTTTAGAATCTAAGGCAAGAGGCAAGAGTAATTACCAATTATCAATTACCAGCCTAAATTTTGGAGGATGAATTAAGTTGTGGGGGAATCTGAGTACATTGAGAAAGCGGTAATTAAAAACTTCCGCTTTTAACATCTTTAAGACTGATACCATAAAATTCTTGAGCGCGACTAATTGCTTTTTTGGTATCAGATGCCATCATGCCGTTGATTTGACCTTTATAGAAACCTTTTTCATGTAGTCGTCGTTGGATTTCTAAAGTAGTAAAATCATTTTTGGCTGAAGTTTTCACTAAACTATATAATTTGGCGCGGGTAGTTTGTCCAGCCATACCGTTAATTTCTATTTGATGCTGTTTTTGAAAGCGATTTACAGCATCAACTGTGTTAGAACCGTAGTAGCCATTGGGTTGATTTTTCAAAAATCCAGCTTTGATTAACTGTTCTTGGAGGATTCTGACTGCTTCACCGCGATCGCCTACACTAAGTGTATCTCGATTGTCTGATTTTTGGGAAGTGGTAGTTATGTTATTTTCATCAATAACCGCTGGTAGTTTAGCTGATGTGGCTTTACCCACAATACCATCAATGGTGAGGTTATAAGCTTTTTGAAATCGTTTTACAGCTTCTTGAGTAATTGGTCCAAAAATACCTGTGGAATTGCCATAATAAAAACCAGCGATTTTCAAGCGTTCTTGTAAAACTTTAACATCTGCACCTTCATCACCTTTGGCCAAGCAACTCGGGCTTTTACGCTTATTGCTAACGGAAATAATATTATTTGGGGTAGTGGGGGTTATCGGGGCTGTACTAATAATTTGGTTATTGGTTGTTTCGATTTGAGATGATCCATTTTGTGAGAGATTGTTGACAGCAGCACTTTGATTAATTGTTTCTAGGGCAAAAACACTACTAACATTATTCAAAATAGATATTGTCAAAGCTAGAGGAATCATGTATTTCCACGCACTGCTAGAAAAGAGTTGCCAATTTGGTGCAACTGCTTTTTTCAATAAAGAACTGAGGGATATTAACTCAGTAGTTTCTTCATCTTCGTTAGCGAAAGCTAAATGCAAATAAGCAAGGTTTTCCATATCTGTTTTTTAAATTAAGTAGTTGAACAAAGTTAAATTTATTTGAAGAGGGAACAGAGAACAGGGGGAAAACTTTCTTCTTTCTTGTTTATTCTCCTGACTCCACAAGAGGGGCAATTCCACAAGAGGGGCAATTCCACAAGAGGGGCAATTCCACAAGAGGGGCAATTCCA
>JBAXRM010000144.1:0-11697 GCA_037131225.1 Nostocales cyanobacterium ELA583
ACTACAAATACCACCCTTGACAATTTCCCCTTTTCCTTAACTTGTCACCAATGACCACAGCTAGATTTATTCCCATTTAATTTAAAAAGATTACAGGATTAATATTGCTAAAGCTATTTACCTTCCGCCTATTGCACTAAGATTAGTACACACCTAGCTGAGTCTCACAAACGTTTCAAATTAGGAGTGCATACGTGCCAACACTTGCTAAATATTTGCTGGTTGGATCAGTTGAAGCTTACAGTGGCAAATCTGCAACAGTTTTAGGTTTGTCTCATCAGCTAAAACAAAAAGGTTTGGATATTGCTTATGGCAAACCTTTGGGTAATTTTGTCAAGACATCTGCGGGAACAGTGGTTGAAGAAGATGTCCAGTTCATTACTCATAACCTCAACCTTCCAGACAACCGCATTGCTCCTACCTTATTGTCTTTGGATGAAATTACCGTCCAGAAACGCTTAGAGGGAGAAGATACAACCAACTATCAACAGTTATTAGTACAGAAGTATTCACAAATACTAAAGAGTAATTTGGTACTTTTGGAAGGGCCCGCTAACTTATCAGAAGGAAATTTATTTGGATTATCCTTACTGGAATTAGCAGAAATTCTAGATGCTCCTGTACTATTAATTAACCGTTATCAATCGCTAACATCTGTGGAGGCATTGTTATTCGCTAAACAGCAATTAGGTAATCGGTTAATGGGTGTAGTAATTAACGAAGTACCTCACGAAAAATTGGAGTTAGTGCAAACTCTCCTCAACCCATTTCTAGAAAAACAGGGTATTTCCGTACTAGCAACATTACCCAAAAGTGATATCCTCCGCAGTGTGAGTGTCGGGGAATTAGTCAAGCAGTTAAACGCTGAAGTTCTCTGTCGAAGCGATCGCCTTGATTTATTAGTCGAAAGTCTGGCAATTGGGGCCATGAACGTTAACTCTGCCGTCAAATACTTCCGTAAACGCCAGAATATGGCAGTAGTGACAGGAGGCGATCGCGTTGAAATTCAACAAGCAGCCTTAGAAACATCTACTCAATGTCTCATTCTGACTGGACAACTACCACCTCCTGCGTTTATCCTCAACCGGGCTGAAGAGTTAGAAATCCCGATTTTATCCGTGGATCTCGATACCCTCACCACAGTGGAAATCATTGATCGCACCTTTGGTCAAGTTCGTGTCCATGAACCAATTAAAATAGAGTGCATTCGCCAACTAATGTCTGAGCATTTTGATATTGACCGTTTATTATCCCAATTGGGATTCAATCCAGCGGCAGTGCTATCATAATTGGCTTATGGGAATCAGCAGCGTAAATCCTCTTAATTACTCCCCAATTGGTTTATTAAGTGGTATCTGTTCTGGCAATGCTTCCCCTTCTGGTTTAACTTCCTCAACGGTCATATTAGATTTTTCGGCTGTTTCTACAGCTAATAACTCTGATATAACTGGATTTGGGGAACTTAATTCTGGCGTACTTGCAGTTTCGCTGGTTTCTTCCACTACAACCACCACATCAATTTGATTTATCTCTACCACAGTTTCAGTTTCCGTTCCTGTAGGTGATTCTGAAATCACAATCTCAGTTTGATTTATCTCTACCACAGTTTCAGTTTCTGCTGCTGTAGGAGTTTCAGAAATCACAACCTCAGTTTGAGTTATCTCTAGCACAATTTCAGTTTCCGCCGTTATCGGTGATTCTGTGGGCGGAATTACCTCGTTTTCATCCTGCTCACCCACAGGGGGTTGTGTCGGCGCTAATTCTACCATTTCCAAAATAGGAGATGGGGAAACAGTCTCCTTAGACAAACCTTGAGTTGTAATTGCTGGAGTAACAGTTACCGCATCATCTGGTAACTTTGACGGTGGCGTTACCTCAGTGGTAGTGATTTGCAAAGTCTCTTCAGCAGTTTTAATAACTGGCTTTTTATTCACAGTCTGCTGTAGCTTCGCTTTAGCACCACTAAACACACTAACAATAAACCCTGATAATTGTCCAAATTTTTCCTTGAGAGAAAACTTTGACATTTGTTCCTGGAAACTTACCTTAATTAGCTCCAGACTGGGGAGAGGAGTTTGTTGTCCTTCGGGTGCTAACTGTCGCCGCAATGAGAGAGTTTGCCAACCAAACCACACCAGAAGTGCCACACTAGCTACATGACCCAGTAATAAACCCCCAGTAATTCGAGGTGTAAAAATCCATAATACTAAGGCGTAGAATAACCCAACTCCACTCCAAATAAAATCATTCTTACGATGGATTTCTGGAAAAAAGAAGGCTGATAAATAAATGGCGAGACTGCCAAAACCGACTACCAAGGCGAGAAGATAAGCCAGCATTTTTTAATACTCCTTACTATTTCAATAAAGACAGAAAATAGGGAATAGCTAGGATATTGAATTTCTCCTACCTTCACTTCAGTTTAGTGGTTTGTTGGCTTAAATTAACTGCTGAAACAAGAGCTTGAAAGTTTAAACTTAACGTGAAACCTATGGACCCACTGGGAATGAATTCCCAGTCTAATAGCAAAAGTTGTCTTTTGATGACTAAATAACCCATAAAAATTTTTAAATTCTTTAGTAAACTTTAGTTTACTTTCGTTATTAGCCTGTGAAATTCATTTCTGGGCGGGTTTGTCAGCTAACAGACAAGACATTTTTAGCCTAAGTTGACACATATCAGCAGTGCTAAATCCCTACAAATCTAGGTTTTTCGTAATTTTGTAAAAGTCCGTGTCCCAACCATGTTTAGTATAAAAGCTAGGTGAGATAAATTAGCGGCGATCGCGGATAATGATAATTATCCAAATAATTAATTAAGGCAAAGATGATGCCAATACCGACACTCCAACTAAAAACTTCAACCTGAAAGAGGAGCAGATTTTTTTCCTCCTTGGGGGGTGTAGTGAGAATTACTGCTGAGGCTATTTGACCGGTGGCTAATCCCACACCTGCGATCGCTATGGTAGTGTTGAGGGTGCGATCGCTTTTCGTTTGCTCTAAATCAATAATACCTTGGACAGTACTATTGAGATTTTGTAACAGAACTAAACCAGGGCTAAGATTAGCATAATCTGCGTCTACCTGACGCTGGTATTTTTGAGCATAAATTTCACTACCACTAAATTTTTTCAAAACCTCTAAATCACTACCTAGATAACTTTTTTCAATTTCAGCTAATCTTACCTTGTAATTATCTAAATTTAATTGAATTGTCCGGCTGTGATTTTCTAAATAAGTTAAAGCGATGGTATAATCAGAAAGGTTAATTAAATTCTCGGTTAATGTTTTTTGTAAATCACTTAACTTCAAATTATTATTTTGTAATAACTCAGTTAATTGATTAGATTGTTGAATCGAAGGTTGAATCTGGATATATTCTTGTTTTAGGGTATGTTTTTGATGGCGGCTTTGATAATATGCCCAAACTACCTTATGACGGTATTGCCATAAACGTAAAAAATCTTCATATAGGTTTTCAACCTGTTCTCGCATTTCATCAGGTGATATATAGTCAGGAAATAACCAAATTAAGATATGTTGATTTAATTGTCTAAATTGATTCCAAAACTCTTTACTTTCTACTGCTAAATCTTGGGGATGATACCATACTTCAAAAAACTTACCTCCACCTAAATGACCGTGACCAATTAAATCTCGTTGCCAGTTATAATCATTGACAACTTGAGTGTAACATTTTTGGGTATTTCTTCTATTTCTACATTAGTTTTATGACTAGTTAATTTTCCCCACAATAACCAAGTTTGACCAATTGTACCTGTTTGTTGTCCCACCCGTTGATTTATATCTTCTTTAAGTTTTAAAAAAGGTTCATCGCCAAGATTTTGAATCTGATCATTAGATTTACCATTAGCATCTAATTTACCAGAATAATCAACTAACAATGAGTAAGTATCATTAACTTGTAAAGGATAATAATAACCGTCTAATGGACTAGAAAAACTTCTAGTTCTGGTTTCCAGCAGTTCTATATTTGTAGCATCAAAATTTTTAAATTTATTAAATTGTCCTACCTTTTGCTGCAATTCTTTTTCATCCAAATCACCGTATATTTTGCGGCAGAAGTTTTCACAGTTTTTATCTACTTTAGTTTCATCTTCTCCTAAACCATCCTTTAAATCATAAAGAAATAAATCAATACTAGGATAAATTATTTGTTCAGTCATTATTTTTGTCACCAGTAATATATGCTAAAACCTTACTAAGAAAATTGGGATTAACAACTTCTTTAGCAGTAGTTACAGATTCAACACTATTAAAAACATTAACTGCTGCATTCGTCAGTTCATCAGTTGGTTTATTACTTAAAGGGTTAGGTGGTAAACCTTTATTTCGTTCACCGATAAGACCGCGAATTTTCAATACTTCCTGTTGATAAATCTGATCTAAATCTGGATAACTTTCAGCGATTAAATCTAAACCACCAACATTGCTAGGATTTAATTCTAAGGCTTTACTAATATTATTAAGTTGAAATTGAATATCAGAAGGGAGTGGTGTATCTAACTGACTGAGGGCAGTTAAAAAAGCAAATATATTGATAATATCGTTGTCTTTCATAGTGAATTTGGTAGAAAGTAGATATAAAAAACTGGTGGCTTAATTTTATTTGACATCATTTAGGTTAATATTAATCAAACTTTTCAATATCTACCCTAAATACCTGAATAGATTGTGAAGGCTTTTAAGTATCATGTATGACAATATATGTAAATATCTCGCGGAAAATTTTAGAGACGATTTAGCAACATGGTTGCTAGGTTTACCAATTAAATTAACCGAACTTAGCCCTACAGAGTTATCAAACGAACCAATTCGGGCTGATTCACTAATATTATTGCAATCAGATAATTTAGTGCTACACAGCGAATTTCAAACAGACCCTAAAGATAATATACCATTTAGGATGTTAGATTACCGGGTGAGAGCATACCGGCGATTCCCTCATAAAGAAATGCGTCAAGTAGTGATTTATTTGCGGAAAACAGATTCTGAGTTAGTCTACAAAAACAGTTTTAAGTTAAGTAATACATACCATGATTTTGAAGTTATCCGTCTATGGGAGCAACCAACAGAGAATTTTATGAGCGTTCCTGGGTTATTGCCATTTGCTGTCCTAAGTCAGACAAAAGATCCTACAATGGTATTAAGCCAAGTAGCACAAGCGGTGGCAGCAATTAAAGACCAACAGCAACAACGAGATATAGCCGCTGCCAGCAGCATTTTAGCAGGGTTGGTGTTGGATGGGAATGTAATTAAGAAAATCTTTAGGAGTGAGATGATGCGCGAATCAGTAATTTATCAAGAAATTCTTGAAGAAGGTATGGCTGAAGGTATAGCCAAAGGTGAAGCCAAAGGTGAAGCCAAAGGTGAAGCCAAAGGTATAGCCAAAGGTGAAGCCAAAGGTAAGGCTGAAACAGCAAGAAAGGTGGCTTTAAATTTGTTGGGAATTGGTATGAGTTTAGAACAAGTTGCTCAAGTTACTGAATTATCTATTGAGCAGGTTCGGGTTTTGCAACAGGAGACTAAATCATAAAATTATGCGCGAATCAGTGATTTATCAAGAAATTCTTGAGGAGGGTAAAGCCAAAGGTATGGCCAAAGGTATGGCTGAGGGTAAGGCCAAAGGTAAAGCCAAAGGTAAAGCCAAAGGTATGGCTGAAACAGCAAGAAAGATAGCTTTGAATTTGTTGGGAATTGGTATGAGTTTAGAACAAGTTGCTCAAGTTACTGAATTGTCTATTGAGCAAGTTCGGGTTTTGCAACAGGAGATGATTTAGCCTGAATTAAATATCTTCCAGAACCCAGATTTCTTTAAGGAGTCGGGGTTTTTTGTTGGGGTTAAATTAAGTTAAAAGCCTGTAATGGTAAAACCTGCCCAATAATAAGGATTTGCATATAGTTTTTGCTGTTTCTTGGCAATAGACATTGATGGTATGGCTTTAATATATGAGCGGATAAATGGACGTAGTGGTTCTTCTTCTCTGGGTAGTTTGGAGAAGATTAATTTATAAATTCTCTCTAGTTTGGCAAATGTTAAATTAGATAACCATTTTTGAGATTTTTTTAAAGCAATGGCTGGTGGGTGGCCTTTTTTTAGTTGCCAATAAAAGTAAATCATAAAAAAGCCGCTGGAGATGTCGGGTACATTCCATAGTGTACTAATGACAGTGTTTACTCCTTGGGCAAGAAAGGCACTGACTAAACCTACATATTCGGCTGTGATGGTTTGTTGGTTGGTAATGGCTGTTTCACAAGCGGAAAGGGTGACAAGTTGATATTTATTTAAGTCGGGAATATTGTAAATTTCTTCTAGTGTTAATAAGTCTTCGCCGCTTAATGCTAAGGCAGATTTTTGGGGATTGTTGAAGTTATAAAAACCATGTCCGGTGAAGTGCAAAATACCGTGATTATTTTGCAAGGCGTTGATAACATTTTGGTTGGTGGCTTTCTCTTCGTCGAGTTGTTGAGAAATTGGGAATAGTTGATTAATGGCGGCTGATTCTATTTCTGCGTATGGTAAGCTGCCGTAGTCTTTATGATTGGGGTTTTCGATGCTGAGTATGGGTAATTGATTAATTGGGGTGGGGTTGAGGTTGATTTTTTTTAAGTTAATCCCCATTTGGGCGCTGGGTAAATAGGTGATGGTGAAGTTATCAGGAAATATTGCATGGAGTGGGAATAGGTGTAAGTCGCGGTGAGGTATTAAAATTAGGTTTTGGATGGAGTTGGATTCTTGATCATTGATGATGTTGACAATGGCGGTTATGTCGAGAATTTCGCTGAGTTTTTCCAGTGTTGAGGGTAGGTGATCTTGCCATGTGGGTTGTGCTTCTGGTGGGGAATCTTTGCCTTTGCGGTGGTTGCTGTATTCTTCGTTCCAGGTTTTTGTCCAGGTTTCAAATTGCTGTAAGTGTTGGCTGGAGGTTTGCAGAACAACGGGTGGTTTGTTCTCGGTGAGGATGAAGGTGTGGAGGGCGTAGGGGCTGAGATGCCAGTAAACTATGGCTGTGGTGGGATTGAGGAGTTGTTGGATTTGGGCTAGTCTGGGTTGATTAGGTTCGGAACTCGAAGGTTCAAGCAAATCAGGTAACAGCCAACCTAAACAGGCGTTTTTGCCTTCCTCTGCTAACTCTAAGGCTGCACACCAGTTACCAGACTGTACTGCTAAATCAACGGTGAATTGTTGAAAACTTACAAATTTTAAGGTTAGTTGTTTCTTCTGGGTTGGGTTTTGACATTCATCTAACAAGCGTTTTAATAAATCTGTTCCTAGTCGTTTCAGTTCTTGTGCTTCAGTGGTTTTGCCTAAATGTAAATAGACGCGAATTAAGACTCGTAAAACCTCAAGGCGCAATTGGGGAAAATCTGCCACTGTCAGGAATTTCAGGGACTCATTATAACTTTTAACGGCTTTGCGGTAATAGGTGCGGGGGTGGCGGTAGCTTAAACCTTGGAAATAGTGAGTATCACCAATATATTGATGTAATAAACCTTGAGCTTCTGGCTGGGGACAATATTTCAACCCTTCTTCATAACTTGCCAATTTGCCATTATGGCCACGCTGGTTGAGATCGGGATTTCTTCTAGCTACAGCACTTGATAAATTCAGGAAAGGATCGCAACTACGTGATAGTCCGGCTGTAATACCTCGCCCGATCCAAGCTTTGTGGTAGTTAGGTTGGAAATGTAGAGCATTGTCATAGGAGGCGATCGCTTCTTCATATCTTCCTAAATTCCCCAAATCAATGCCCCGTCCGTACCAAGCTTCGTGTTTATCAGGTTTAAAATGCACAGCCTTGTCGTGGGAGGCGATCGCCTCTTCATGCCTCCCTAAATTCCACAAAGTAATGCCCCGGTTGTACCAAGCTTCGTGGGAATCAGGTTGAAAATGCAGAGCCTTGTCGTATGATGCGATCGCTTCTTCATGCCTCCCTAAATTCCTCAAAGCATTGCCCCGGTTGTACCAAGCTTCGTGTTTATCAGGTTTAAAATGTACAGCCTTGTCGTAGGAGGCGATCGCCTCTTCATATCTCCCTAAATTATCCAGCGCAATACCCCGGTTGTACCAAGCTTCGTGTTTATCAGGTTTAAAATGCACAGCCTGGTCGTAGGAGGCGATCGCTTCTTCATGTCTCCCTAACCTCCCCAAAGCAACGCCCCGTCCGTGCCAAGCTTCGTGGAAATCAGGTTGAAAATGCAGAGCCTGGTCGTAGGAGGCGATCGCCTCTTCATATCTCTCTAAATTCCTCAGCGCAATACCCCGGTTGTTCCAAGCTTGGTGGTTATCTGGTTGGAAACGTAGGGATTGGTCAAAGGAGGCAAGTGCTTCTTCATAGCTCCCTAAATTACCCAAAGCAATGCCCCGGTTGTTCCAAGCTTCGTGTTTATCACGTTTAAATTGGAGAGCTTGGTTGAAAGATGCGAGAGCAACTTCAAAATTTCCCACCATATATTGCTCATTACCACGATTAAACCAAGCGTCCGCTTCCCCAACTTCCGTTATTTCATCATTCCTTTCCTCTGGTTGCAACTGTACCCCAATCTGATAAGCCACCGCACCTAAATCCATCCCCAAATCACGCAACAGTACCAAACGCCTACCTAACTCCTGATTGGGCGCAGCAGCAACTAATAACCTTTCCCCAAACCCTCGCAACCAAATAATTAATTCAGCCTCAGTCACACCATTGACAGCTAATAAGCCTTTGACTCCTCCCCTAGTCAACCCCTGCTCAACCTCAGCCAACAACCGAAAAAATAAAGCCTCATACTCAGCATCAGTTAACCGTCGCGCTGGTTTTACTTCCACAGGTGCAGAAATGGGTTTTTTAATAAATACACGCCGCCACAACTTTTTAAGCCACTGCCAAATCCGTCTGAGCATGGTTACTAACTCACATCGCTACAGAACATTTTAGCAACTTCCGTACATTTTGCTTCTACATCCGCCCTGAAATGAATTATGGCTTACTCCACGCTTCGCTATCAGGGCTAATAGCCAAAGTAAACTAAAATTTACTAAAGAACGCAAATTTAATACCCTGCTATTCTGATTTAACCTGGAATGGTGCGTTACACTGTCGCTCTAATAATACAAGAACGATCCCACAAAATTTTCTGGTTATTCAGTCATCTTGAGATGACTTTTACTATTAGACTGGGAATTCATTCCCAGGCGGGTTAAAGGTTTTACATTAATTTAACACCAATGAAGTTCTTGCTTTACCCTTAAAGGTTGTTTGAAAAGTATCAGATGAAACCCATAATCTCCAAAAACCTAACCCCCCTGCCCCCCTTCCCTACCAGCTTCCCTACCAGGGAAGGGGGGTTTCAAAGCCTCTCCCCGCCTCGGGGAGAGGTTTGGAGAGGGGTCAATTTATACATTCAAAACTTTTCAAACATCCTTTTACCATAAATTCATGACTTCTATTCCTAATAAACCTATGATGCTGTAAAGCGTTGATCACAAAAACCTATTGTAAAATGTTTGCAAAGAGTTCACGGTGAACTGACTCAATAATTTCTTAAATTCTCGAAAAACTCTTAATATCTTCTTTAGGAGTGAAGCTAAAATCTCAGACTACCCTTAAAGGGAAAGGATCTGCAAGCAGAAGAGCCGAACCCAAACAAAAGATTTAACCTGAACTATGACACTACAAAGCTTTGGTGTGATTGGATTAGCAGTTATGGGCGAAAATATCGCTCTTAACGTCGAAAGAAATGGCTTCCCAATTGCAGTTTACAACCGTTCTCGTGAGAAAACCGATGCCTTCATGGCTCACCGCGCCCCAGGACGGAACGTTAGAGCCGCTTTTAGCCTCGAACAATTTGTCGCCTCATTGGAACGTCCCCGCAAAATTTTGGTGATGGTACAAGCTGGTAAGCCTGTTGATGCAGTAATTCAACAGCTCAAGCCTTTATTACAAGAAGGTGATATCATTATTGACGGTGGTAACTCTTGGTTTGAAGATACCGACAGACGCACTCAAGAATTAGAACCCATCGGTTTACGCTATATCGGTATGGGTGTGAGTGGTGGTGAGGAAGGAGCATTAAATGGTCCGTCTCTCATGCCTGGTGGGACAAGAAGCTCCTATGAGTACCTATCCCCCATTTTTAACAAAATTGCGGCTCAAGTTGATGACGGTCCTTGTGTAACCTACATTGGACCAGGTGGTTCTGGTCACTATGTGAAAATGGTTCACAACGGTATTGAGTACGGTGATATGCAGTTAATTGCAGAAGCCTACGATTTGCTGAAAAATGTGGGTGGTTTAAATGCAGCACAACTTCATGAAGTGTTTGCTCAATGGAATACAACTGACGAACTCAATTCATTTTTGATTGAGATTACCGCCAATATTTTCCCCTACGTAGATCCAGAAAGCAAAATTCCGCTTGTTGACTTGATTGTTGACGCAGCCGGTCAAAAGGGAACTGGTCGTTGGACTGTACAAACTGCTTTAGAATTGGGTGTAGCAATTCCGACAATTACAGCGGCTGTAAATGCCCGAATTATGTCTTCTATTAGAGATGAACGGATTGCTGCTTCTAAGATCATCACCGGACCTAATGCTAAATATGGTGGCGACATTGCAGCTTTTGTGAACATGGTGCGTGATGCTCTTTATTGTTCCAAAATCTGTTCTTATGCTCAAGGTATGGCGCTGTTATCTACAGCTTCCAAAACTTACAATTGGGAATTAAATCTGGGCGAAATGGCGCGGATTTGGAAAGGTGGTTGTATTATTCGGGCTGGTTTCTTGAATAAGATTAAGAAAGCATTTGACGAAAATCCCGCTTTACCTAACTTGTTGTTAGCACCTGAATTTAAGCAAACAATTCTCGATAGACAAGCTGCTTGGCGGGAAGTAATTGTGACTGCTGCTAAGTTGGGTATTCCTGTTCCCGCTTTTAGTGCTTCTTTAGATTACTTCGATAGTTACCGCCGCGATCGCTTGCCACAAAACTTAACTCAAGCACAACGCGACTACTTCGGCGCTCACACCTACAAACGGACTGACAAAGAAGGATCTTTCCACACTGAGTGGGTTCCCATTGCTGAAGCTAAGAAGTAAGACAATTCTAGTTAAGCTTTCAAGTTAATTCTTGCTGTTTATTTCGGCAAGATTGTCTGTAGGGGCGGGGTTTCCCCGCCCTTAATTGTAAGATTAATAATAAGTTTTTAGAGTAAGAATTAAGGCTCTTGCGTCTCTTTTATGGTGATTGAGGATTGATGATAACAAAACCCTTACGGGACAAGGGTTATAAACAATTATTTCCATATTTTCAATGAAATGCCTACACAATAAGGCTTTCAATGATTTTGAACCAGGTTTTCCATAAAAATAACCGAAGAACCAGAATTAATTATAAATTTAAATATCATGCGATACCTGAATCTTTAGGTCTGCGTAGCGTCTTGTGAACCGTTAATGCGAAAAATACATTCATAATACTTATATTTTAGTATACATTTAGATAGATAGCCAGAAAAATTCCGCATAATGCCTGAATATTAACGATATACAGAATTTTTATTGATATTATCCCGGTGATATGATACCACCTGAGTTCGATGTAAATAAAAAGTCTAAAAGTACGTAACAGCAACAGTTATGTCAATAAGTATTGGTTATTGAGAATTAAAGCCCACGCCAAAAAGTTCTCAAAA
>JBAXRM010000145.1:0-11686 GCA_037131225.1 Nostocales cyanobacterium ELA583
AATTCCAAAATTGGGGCTAATACTTTATTTTTTTCAAAATGAGAATTGCTGGCAACTACCAGCGAAAACAATTGTATTTGCATTGACTCAAAAACACGCTTTACGGCTGTGTGAAACTTTTGAAGAAATGTATCCACAATATTCTGATTTGGTGCGCGTAATTACCCATAAAACAGAATACAAAGGCAAGCTAACAGGGAATTTTAAGAAAGAGGATATGCCCCGCATTGCTATTTCTGTGGATATGCTGGATACGGGGATAGATGTACCAGAATTGATGAATTTGGTGTTTATGAAACCTGTTCAATCACAGATTAAACTTTGGCAAATGATTGGACGGGGAACACGCAATCAAAAGGCTTGTAAAAAGTTTGAATGGTTGCCAAATCGGACAAAGCAGGAATTTTTAATTATTGATTTTTGGGAAAATGAATTTGAAGCTAAAGCACAAACAGAAGTAGCCCAAACTATTCCTGTACTTCAACGCATTTTTAACACTCGTTTGGATGTGCTGGAGTTATATTTACATGATCAAGAATCACCCGATTGTCAAGCGGTAATTGCAAGTTTACGGGAACAAATAACCCAAATTCCGACAGATTCATTTACTGTTAAAAAGAAGATGGTGGATATTGCAGAAGCTTGGACAGATTTATTTTGGAATTACATTACTAAAGATAAATTGAAGTCATTACGGTTTAAAGTTGCTCCTCTTTTGCGATTTGTGCCAGGTGTAGAGATAGCAGCAGCAACTTTTACAAGTAAAGTTGAACGATTAAAGTTAGAAATTCAAACGGAAGGGGCAAAACCGGATACTGTACAATCTATTGCTGAAGATGTGAGTCGTTTACCTGATTTTGTCCATCAAGATAAACGAAAACAAGATGCAATTAAGTTGTGTTTATCTTCACGGTTGAATAATGCAACAGTGAAAGAATTGAATCAGATAATAAATGATTTAGCTGAAGAAATGAAAAATCGGCGACAACGCCCTAGTATTTTTTTAGAGTTAGATTTAGCTGATTTTGTGGCTACTCGCGGTTTTATTACTGTGGGTGAGGGTGGTGAACAAGTTTATGTGGAGGAATATAAAAAACGAGTTGAGGAGAAAATAAATGAAATTGTAGATGTTCATCCTACTATTAAGGCTATTCAGGAAGGTGAAACGGTTACAGATTGGCAATTAATTGAGTTAGAAAGAACTTTACGCCAAGGTTTAGGAGGTGGTAATATTCAGCTTTCTGAGTCGAATATTCGCAAGGCTTACGGGTTAAAGGCTAATAGTTTATTGGCGTTTTTGCGACATTTATTAGATTTGGATGCCATACCAGATTATGATGAGGTGGTAAAGCGTCAATTTGAGGAGTTTATTGCCAAACACCAGTATAATGCTAATCAGATTAATTTTTTAAGGGCTGTGCAGAGTGTGTTTTTACAAAAGCGGAGGTTAGAGGTAGCTGATTTGTATGAGGGTGCTTTGGCTAGGTTTGGGAAAAATGCCGTTGATAGGTTTTTTTCTAATGACGAGGTGGATGATTTGTTGGCGTTTACGGAATTATTGGCGGCGTAAAAAAAATAATACAACATTTAATGATTTAGACTGGAGTTTTTGTATGAGTTCAACTTTAAATGACAGATTCGATAAAACTACAAAATCTTTATGGGATAAGATTGGTCGTTTTGGATCATGGACATCTGATCCAGAAAAAAGAAAATATATACACGAAAAATTACAATATTTTAATGCTACTCACAGCGATGATAATGAGCATATAACTGATATATTTATGTCTCTACCATCTGGGTATAATTTGCTTAAATCTGCTCTTGAATGGGAGTCTCCTAAAATTGGAAAGGAATCACTACCATATAAAGTGGGAAATAAATTGAGAGAAACACACATAGTCAGAGGTATACAATGGAAACTTGTAATTGCACATGGTGGATTTGAAACTATTGTGAAAACTTTAATGAATGACCAAAGTAGAGGTTTTCAACCGTCAACAATACAACAATTTATAGGAATATGTGATTTACCAAAATATAATTCTCTAAAACCACCAATTGGTACATATAAACTTGATTTATGGTTAAATAAACCAGTAGCAGAAAATGAAGATAATGCAATTATTACTTTTTTAGGTCTTGAAAATCGTGATGCAAAAATAATCAAAAATTGGATAATTGACTCTCAAGAAATTGATAGCTGGGATAAAGTGGTACAGCTTTCTAAAGCATTACGCAATGCAACTGCTCATGGTGCATTATCCGCAACAAAAGTATTCGATTGGGATTTAGCAGACAAAATGGAAATTATAACTGAAAATCTTGGAGAAATTGCAATAGCTGGGTTAAATAAATTAGTGGAATAAATTGTACACTAAATAAATTAAACAGAGTCATTTATATGCTTCTTTGGCATGAAAAAAACAGTAGGCATCTTAAATAAATTAACTAATTTGTTATCATGATTAATATTAATATTTACCACAGAGAAATAGTAATACCTTCTAGTTTAATTCCTCTAGGTTTAAGCGAGAGAACTAAACTTAATGAAGATTTTATCCAAGCTATTAATAGCAAAATCGAAAGATACAAACAAATACCAAGTTTACATATTAATGAAGTTACTTTGCAAAGAATGATAGAAAAATATTCAGAACAAGCCGTGTATCGGCCTATAGATGATATGCGCTATTACTTCTGTTATGCTAAAAGAACTCTTATTGAACCTGGATATCATCCCCTTTTCTATCCGGCAGTTGTTGAAAGAAAATTCTCTCCAAATATTAGTGCTGTTTCTGCTATTGGTGAGGGAGTAGCAGGCTTAATTCTACAGCAAAATTATGGTTGTAGAAAGCTGGTTAGACCATACAGAGATGGCGTAGATATTATTATGACAGATGAGCAGATGACGTATATAGTAGAAGCAAAAGGTTCTGCAAGTGGGGAAGAAAAAATATTAGTTAATAAATTAGACAATGAATATTTAATAAAAATTGTTACTGAAACTTTAAGCTCTCATGCAATTGATATCAGAGAGGTAAAAGGATTTTTAATTGGTGTATATCTAGAAGATGAGTTAAATTACAATTGCTATATTACAAAAATAAATATTGATAGTTATTCTCCTAGTAAATTTACTAATATAAAAAAGACTGATGAAAATGAGAAAAAATTTACAGTTTTTAAACAAACTAAAACTTTAATTAATCAAATCTGTAACACAGATTATTTACATAAATTGTCAAAAGAGAAAATATATTCTGAGTTAGAAATTCAATTAACAGAACTTGTGATACTTTATGTACGAGATTTTCTAAGAAATAATCAAGAAAATTCTTCTACATATCAGATAATAAATACAGCCATAAATATGGTAAAAAATATTTTAATAGCAAAACTTCGTGAAATAAAAAATGAGGATAAAATATCAATTTTTGATGTTTATTTTAAAAAAATAAACAAAAGTTTTACAACCAAATACAAACAGAATAATTATACTTTCATTAAAGGATTAGAAGGGTTTATAAATATACAGTCGAAAGAAAATTTAGAGGATACACACAAAAAGATTTGTATTTATAAATTACAAGCAAAATTGAATGATTTTTACATGGATAACCAAGCTTTTGTAGCTGACTATGAAGAAGCAGAAGAACCTTTAAAAATTATCACAATAGGATTTAATTCCTCTATTGAAGGATTGTTAATATATCCTCATTATTCAAATGATTTACAGGATCACATAATCGCATTAAATAAGTTACCTAATAATTTCTATACTACAGAAACAAAATATTTTCCTATAGAAGTATATCACGGAGATTATAGGGATTACATATTTATAATTGATGATGATGGTTCAATATATGTAAATACGCAAAATTTAACAACAGATAATTTTTACAAGGTGGGAGAATTGCTAATACAATTAGCTATGGCATTATACAATTATCCTAAAAATTAAAGAATCAAAAATGCTAACCGACCCAAATTTAAAATCAAAAGTAGACCTACTGTGGGATAAACTCTGGACAGGAGGCTTATCCAACCCAATGGATGCTATCGAACAATTCTCATTTCTCCTCTTCCTCAAACGCTTAGACGAAACCGAAGATTTAAACGAACGTCAAGCCAAACGCCGCAAAGAAGATTATCAGCCCAAAATTCCCGCAGAAATGCGTTGGCGAAATTGGACACAGAAGAAAGCCGAGGATGCTTTAAATCATGTCAAAAATAAAGTTTTCCCCTGGTTGAAAGAAATGGGTAATTCTGACAACGAGGAAGGAAACGAGCAAGAAACTAATGAAGATAAAAGTTCCTTTAGTGAGTATATGCAAACTGCGGAATTTAAGATTAATAAACCCAGTTTGTTAATTGAGGCTTGTAAATCAATTGATGAAATGAAAATCTCTGAACAAAATCAAGATGTTCAGGGTGATTTGTATGAGTATTTATTAAATAAATTAAGTATTGCTGGACGCAATGGACAGTTTAGAACTCCCCGCCATATTATCCGCATGATGGTGGAAATGGTAGAACCTAAACCTACTGATAGAATTGGTGATTTAGCGGCGGGTACTTGTGGTTTTCCCGTTAATGCTTATCAATATATTTTAGAAAAAAACACCAGTCCAGAAATATTATTTGATGAAAAAGGTAATAAACATTTAGTTGGTGATTTACTCACACCAGAACAATCGGAATTTCTGCAAACAGAGGCATTTACAGCTTATGATAATGATTCGGGAATGACGATGTTACGCATCGGTTCAATGAATTTCATGCTGCATGGTATTGAACAGCCTCGGTTTTTTGCTAAAGATACTCTTTCAAAAAGATTTGATGATGAAAATACCCTCGATTTAGTATTAATGAATCCACCTTTTAAGGGTGCGGTTGATGCGGCAGATGTACATCCAAAATTGGCAGGTTTAAGCAAAAAATCCGAGTTGTTATTTCTACATTTGATTTTGCGGGTTTTAGATATGGGTGGGAGATGTGCGGTTATTGTCCCGGATGGGGTGCTGTTTGGTTCTAGTAAAGCGCACGTCGAGATTCGCAAAAAGATTATAGAAGAAAATCGCTTGGATGGGGTGGTTTCTATGCCTAGCGGGGTGTTTAAACCTTATGCGGGGGTGTCTACGGCGGTGCTGCTGTTTACTCGTGGGGGAACGACTGACCGCGTTTGGTTCTATGATATGGAGCATGATGGCTTTTCTCTGGATGATAAGCGTCAACCTGTGACTGAAAACGATATTCCTGATATTTTGGATTGTTGGCAAAATCGGTTTAATGCTGATGTTACTCAACAAAATGAGGAACGTTTAGCCCAGTTGAAAATGCAAATTGCACCTTTAAAGGCGGAACGTTTGTTATTACATAAGGAAATTAACCGTTTAACTTTTGAAAATGCTGTTGCACCGGCTGATGATGAAGCAACTCGTCAGGCTTTGGAAACGGATAAACAAAAGTTGGCGTTATTACATGAAAAAATCTCACCGTTGCAAAATGAAATTAATCGCCTGAATCGTCAATTTTGGGTTACAAAGGCGCAGGTAAAGGGGAATAAATATGATTTATCTGCAAGTCGTTATCGTCAGGTGGAACAGGATGAGGTGTTTTATGATATTCCCCAGGTGACGTTAGAAAGGTTGTTGAATTTGGAGGATGTTATGGGCGCTGAGGTGCGAGAATTGGAGAGGTTGTTATAGATTTATCGGTTTAGTTGGGGAATAAATGTCAATCAATGCTAATAAATGCCAGGGAATAAATTCCCTGTCTCATAGCTGAAGTAGGTTTCAACCGACTGAATATAATTTGGATGTTGATTTGATTGTTTTTTTGGGGAATAATGGCAATTTTATTTTGCAATTAAACCCGATTTTTTGGTAATCTCATTCTAGTCCGTTTTAACGGACTAGAGCTTTTAGACAGGGAATTTATTCCCTGGTATTATTAAAATTAACGTAATGTTTTTAATAGCTGTATGACGGCTAATTTGTTGAAATGTTGAGTGATCATAAAAAATATTGGGATACTATTACGCTATCTGAGTTATGCTTAGAGCCATTTACTAATGGAATCACCCTGACACAAAAATCATTAGGACATGGTACTAAATTAGTTAATATCGTTGATTTATATGATAATCACATTATTAATGTTTCTAATCTGGGTCGCGCAGATGCTTCAGAAAAACAACTTAAACAATCTCAATTAAAAAAGGGAGATATAATTTTTGTTCGTTCATCTGTCAAAAGAGAAGGAGCAGCAATGTGTGCATATTTTCCTGGAGATAGTGAACCTGTTGTTTTTGGTTGTTTTAATATTCGCTTCAGACCAAATTCTAAATTAGTTGATTCCAAATTCATTACCTTATTTTTACGTTCACCTGAAGGTAGAGAACAGCTTATAAATAAATGTACAACAGCAACTATTACAAACATTAACCAAGAAAGTTTAGGACTGGTTAAAGTTCCCCTCCCACCCCTACCAGAACAAAAGCGAATTGCAGCAATTTTGGAAAAGTGCGATCGCCTACGTCGAACCCGTCGTTACTCCCTACAACTCAGCGAAACCTTCCTGCAATCCGTCTTTCTGGAAATGTTCGGTGATCCTGTTACTAATCCTATGGGTTGGAAAAGAGCGAAAATATCTGATTTAGGTAATGTACAAACTGGTAATACACCACCAAGAACTGATTTAGATAACTATGGTAATTATATTGAATGGATAAAATCAGATAATATCATAAACGATCATTTTTATGTTGATAAAAGTGAGGAAATGCTTTCAGAAAAAGGTGCAAAAATCGGTCGAGTGGTAGATTCTGGATCAATTCTTGTTACTTGTATTGCTGGAAGTCCAACTTCTATTGGTAATGTTGCTTTAACTAATAGAAAAGTTACTTTTAATCAACAAATTAATTCTGTAACACCAAATAAAAATATAAATTCATATTTTTTATATGGACTTTTTCAAACTTGTAAACCTTTTATTCAGAGAAATACCACTTTGGGTATGAAACGAATTATTACTAAATCGAAATTTGAAAATTTACTTTTAATCAATCCCCCTCTCCCACTCCAAGAAAAATTTGCCCAAATAGTCCAAAAACATGATCGCTTTCGCACCCAACAACGAGAAGCCGAACGCCAAGCAGAACATTTATTTCAAACCCTGCTACATCGTGCCTTTCGTGGAGAACTCACATCCTCAGACAGCAATGAAGTAGACATATCCGCAAAAAATCACCCACAACAGCCAAAAACAAAATCTACAGATAAACTGGAAAACCTTCCTATCCCAGCCACCCAGCCACAAACAAACGCGCTACAACTAACCTTACCAGGCTTAGAATAGCTTAATGATTAAACACTAAAATCATTACTATCTTGAGTTAAAACTAATCGCAAAATAGATAAACCTAAGATAATTAAAAATAGCACCAAGCCAATTGTACAAGCATAGCTAATTTCTAAATTACCAAATGCTTGCTCATACAAATAATAAACTATTGTCTTAGAACTATTGAGTGGTCCGCCTTGGGTCATAATATAAACTTCTTCAAAAACTTTAGTTGCGGAAATTGCCGAAATTACAGCCACTAAAGCTAAATAGGGTTGCATCAATGGTAAGGTAATATCCCAATGTTTACGAACACTATCTGAACCATCAATAGCCGCAGCTTCATAAATATCAGCGGGAATGGCTTGTAATCCAGCTAAATAAATTACCATATAATAGCCCAATCCTTTCCAAATTGTTACAGCCATAATACTAGCTAGGGAAATGGGAACAATTCCCAAGATTTTATCAGGACTTGTTAACCAGGGAATTCCGTCGGGGAAAATTCCCAAAGTTTTGAGGATTTGGTTAAGTAATCCGTTTTCTGCATATAACCATTTCCAGGCTATTCCGGCTACTACCATAGAAATTACAACTGGAGTATAATATGCTGTTCTAAACCAATTCATTCCTCGGAGTTTCTGATTAACTAAAATTGCTAGAACTAAAGGTAAAAATACTAAAATTGGGACAACACCAATTAGATAAAGAAATGTATTTTGTAAAGTTTGCCAAAAAACAGCATCTTTCGATAAACGCAGAAAATTTTTCAAGCCAATCCATTGCGGAGGATCTCCTATATTTTCATAGTTAGTAAAACTGAGATAAAAGGCTTGTATGGCTGGCCAAAAAACAGTGAGTGTTAAAAGAATTAAGGCAGGTAATAAAAACAAATAAGGCGTTATTCTCTGTTGAATTAAAATCCATTGTTTTGATGTTAATTGAGACATATATTTGAAGATAAAGCTCTGGCAACTATAGTATCCTATTTCCGAGTCTATATAGGACTCCTATTTAATTTTTTAAATATACGTGGGGTGTGCATTACCCACCTTATCTTATAAGGGAGAAAAAAATTTAACTCTTATGCAAAAAATACAGATTTATTTTAGCCTAATAATCTAATTTTTTGTGAGTAAATTGGGAATTGGTTAAATAATCCTCTTCCCTATTCCTGAACAAAATTATAATTCTGGTTCTACTGTTTCGTGGTTAATAATTTTCACCTGTTCTAATAAGCGAGGCATCCAAGGTAAAGCTAGAAAAATTCCTGATAAAACTAATAGAAATACAGAAAGTCCAAAAAGTTGATCGCGGGGAATTTCTAATACACCACGTAAAATTACCTCTCGCAAAGCCGAAACAATAGTAATTTCTACTGCTGCACCTACAGATATACTGTGTTCTTGGAGGTAATCAACTAATAAACGAAACAGTTCTACTAATATCAAAATAAACAAAATATCAGATGTAACTTCCCGTAAATCTAATGGTTGTAAAAAAGACAAAAACATATCTCCTAAGCGAACAAGCATTACACAAAACAAATTCACACAAAGAGAGATCACAATAATATCTTGAAAAAGTTCTAACTTACGGACAATTTTATCTCGTCTAAACCAATTATTGACTTCTATAATTATCCGCTGTGGCATAGTATTTCTCAGAAAGGATAAATAAATCTATCTTAATAATTAACCATTAAACCAATTTAAATAAAGTGAACAGGGAACAAGAACTCAGCAAGCCCATTTAATTGGGTCTAACTAAGTACAAAAAATAAAGCATGAGGCTTATTAATTTTTGCTTCATGCTTTATCAATTATGTATTTAAACTCCCCAGGCCGGATTCGAACCAGCGACCAATCGATTAACAGTCGATCGCTCTACCACTGAGCTACTGAGGAATGCTCTTCACTTTAGTAATAATAAACCAAAATCCAAATTAATGCAAGAGGTTTTGGAAAAATCTTTTAACTTTTTTTGGTTACTGCTGAAAATCTCTGACTTTAAATACCCCAAACGCTTTTCAGCAGCTATATTCAGAGATTTATAGATTGTAGAATTTATAACCCCATGCGTAATTCCGTTAGCCGTTGTCTGGCTTTAGCATCAATCCCATTCATCAGAAACCTACTTTTAGGTTGTTTTTGCGACTGATACCTATGGCGCATTCGACAAACCGTAGTTTCTACTTCTCCACATAGTTGATGCGCTGATAACCATTCAGCACCATAACCCATAACTGTTAACTGCTGCGCCCGATCTGATGTAGCGACAATCATGCGAGAAATTAAAGATTGGGCTATTTGCTGACGGAGAGCCGAACAGGTTTTTTCTATATATGTGTCTGCGGTCTGCCCGAAATCTGTATAATGTACCGTCAAGAATTCTGTAATAGTTTCTCTATTACTAGGAGTGTTTTGATATTGAGCATCAAACACCACTTGAGTTTCATAACCTTGGAAGGCACTATAATTAGTCATTACCTCCACTAACTCACCCCGTGCAGCCTCCAATCCAGAATAATCACGGGTTTTTATCAAGCAAGGCCAAGCGCCTATAATATTGTATCCGTCTACTAAGAGAACGGCTGGAACTGTAGAACGAGACATGGTTTTTAATCACAATTATCTAGAGTTAACAAAAATCATTCATAAGACTCATATTAAATGAAGCATTGCTTGTAACCCCATGTTACAAAAAATAAAAAATGCCTCTTTGCGTCAAAATTAAACCTTAAGATAGAAGCCAAAATTCTGAAAACGCCTCTAAAAATAAGGCTTGCTGAAGTTGTTTTCTCTAAAAAAATATTTTTTTCCAGTCTTCAAAAATTTATGTTTCGTTATATTAAAAAACCAGATACCTATACAGCATCCTGTATTCTGGCATCTGGTTATTAATTATCAAAATTAGGTATTGTTACTTCTTCTTTCTCCTGATTCCTGTACGGGCGAATGACCATTCGCCCCTACTGACTAATAATTTACTTGAATTAATCGCTGTTTGAGACGTTCTGCTTCACCAGAATCAACTAAACAGCCTTTTTCTAATAGAAAAGCACCATCACAGTAATTTAACTCTTCTAACCGATGAGTTACCCACAAAGCCGTAATACCGCGACTTTTAACTAGGTTACGCACACTAGCCACCAAATCGAGTTGACTATCTGGATCTAATAAAGCAGTAGGTTCATCTAATAATAAGACATCACAATGACGAGCGATCGCTCCAGCAATTGCTACCCGCTGTTTTTGTCCACCAGAAAGGGCGTAAATCGGTCGTCGCTGTAGGGACAACAAATTTACTGCCCCCAAAGCTTCCTCAACCCTAGCTTTGACCATAGCAGGTTGTAACTTTTCTGCCACCAATCCAAAAGCCACATCAGCACCAACTGTTGGCATTACCAATTGATGATCAGGATTTTGGAACACAAAACCAACGGGAGGTGAAACTCTAACTTCCCCAGATTGAGGAGCTAACAAACCTGCTATTAATCTCAGAAGCGTAGATTTACCACTGCCGTTTGTCCCCAAAAGCATCCAAAACTCACCTTTAGGTACTTGAAGAGAGCAAGATTTGATTACTTGCTCCCCATTAGGCCAAAAGAAGTTTAAATCATTAACTTCGATGCCTACTGCTGTCATGTTTATACCTTGAGTTATTCAGCAGTAAAAGCAGCAAAGCCAGGTGGTCTACCACCACTGCTAGTAGCTGCACTATCTTTTTGGATAATCTGGACTCCCGAAATTTCACTAGCACGGACAGCAATCTTTTTCTCTGTTTTGCCTTCGCACTTGAGTTCTACAATATCAGGATTTCCAGAGCGCATGGCCGCCAAAATTAGCTGATAGACAGCTTCGGCATCTTCAGTAGACTTGCGTTGTACTGATATGGGGAAAGCAGTATTTCTGATGCTTAAGTCAATAGTAAACATTTAGAATTAATCAATTTTCACTGTACGACTCATTATAGCGTCAGTAGGGGCGCAGGGTCTGCGCCCAGTCATTAGTCAGTGGTTAAGAATTTTTCCCTTCCCCATCCCCAAATAAAATTTTCTTCCTAGTCCACTGGCAAAATTAGAGATTTTCACCTATTATGATAGAAAGCGTAAAAAATTGTAAACTAGGTTGACAATCTGGTTAACTTTCTGTAAAGGCCATTATTTGCCATTTGCAGACGCATAAAATCCGTCATTATAAAACATTTTGGAGATTTGCTCTTATGACCATCGCAGTTGGACGCGCCCCTAGTAGAGGCTGGTTTGACGTATTAGATGACTGGTTAAAGCGCGATCGCTTCGTATTCGTAGGTTGGTCAGGAATATTACTAT
>JBAXRM010000146.1:0-11628 GCA_037131225.1 Nostocales cyanobacterium ELA583
TTTAAAGTATTTGTATTTTAATCTAGTGTACCTCATTACAGCCGGAAGTGCTGTATGTGTTACTCCATGATAGGGACGAAGATGAAGATTATCCCTATCTAATAATGAAATAATATGATAGTGTTTCTTCCACTTGTTTCCTGTTTTCCATACTACTAACATATCAATTTGGTTAGAATTTTTTTCATCTCCTTTTAAGTCTTCGATTAATCCATCAATTGAAAATTTATATTCTAAAACTTGTGGTGAAGAAGGAAAAGATAAATTATCCTTTTTATAATCCTTGAGAATTTTGATAATCTCACGATCTAAAATTCCAAGTGGATTATTAACTTTATCATATAAATATTCTTTTAAAAAGTCTATTTTGTATTGATATAAACAATCATAAGTAAACCTTTCATTTGTTGACATAATTTCAATTCCGCAAATTATTTTTGCTCCAATTAACTGATTAAATAAAGCAATTACCTCTTGTTCTCTTGCTGGTTGACATATAATAGGAATATTATGTACTGATAAATTGAGAGGATTTTCATCTGCATATTTTTTACATATATCCTTCCACCGGGCAACTTTTTCTTGTCTTTTTCGATTAGGGTTTTCCCCAGTCGGTCTTTTTAAGAATGTACTACGGTATTTAGCAAAATGAATAACTAGTATTTGAGCTATTTCTTGGGAAAAATCTTCTAACTCTTTTGAAAAAGATTTACGACCTATATCAACTTCACAATTATCAAAATGAATTACAATATATGTCCTGTCAGCATTCACAGATTTATAATCTATAGGAATTATTTCTCCTTGCGGCATCTTATCGGCTGCTAGAAATCATGAATCCATAAATATTCTATACCTTTTTTTTGATGATGATTATTCTGTCCATCTTTATCAATTACTTCAACAAATACTTTAATATTGTCTTGTTTTTTAATAGAACCTAATCCAGTTTTTATACGTAAAATATGTAGCCAAGTTTCCGCATCTTTTACTTGTATCCAACTCAAATCACGAGGAAAATTTTCCTTGTCACACTGAATACAAATAGAAAATCCTGTATCAATTTCATGAAAATTTTTATCTTTAGGGTCATGATCAATAATCATCTTAGGGGGTTGAATCATTAATCAAATTTTTTGCATTTTCCATTTTAGCAATTATTTTAAAATCACGAGTTTTACTACATATTTGAACATAATTAAAACTATAAGCTAAATATGTTGCACCTACTCCTTTATGACTTCTATATCCTTTATCTTTTAAAGTTACATTAGGCTGTAAAAAAGTTTTAAAGTTTTTTTCATCTAATCCAATTCCATTATCTGTTACCATTAAATAATTATTTTTTAAATCAATTGTCACCCAAATAGAAGGTTTATACTTTCCATCCTCTAATTTAATTCTTTCCTCAATAGAATCTAGTGCATTTTGAATAGCTTCACAAAAAGGATCATACCAACCATTATAAGAGGTTAAAAGATTATGTATTAATTCTTTAACTGCTATGGAGTTTAAACTAGAGTCATTATTTTCTAGAGGATTAAATGAAGCAGGTTGTGACATAAATACAATACCTTAATATTTAAACTTTAGGTACACCTTCCCTTAATAACTCAGTTGCAATTCCTTCCTCAGTCCAATCTTCCTCAATGTAAATCTTCTCATTTTTAATGCGAATATGAACATGAGTATTATTAATCCTTTTTTGATTTACCCAATCTACAGACATCCATAAATAATAATCATGAGTTTCATCAAAAATCAAACAAGTTTCATATTTTTTCTTAGATGAACGATTAGCCAAATTATCATAATCTGTTAAGATTTTTTGAATAGTTTCACAATAATTAACTAATTTATCCATTGGACAATTTCCTCCTTTTGCGTATCAATAATAACTAAAGCAATTTGATTTAGTTTAACTACAGCTTTAATTGATTTCCTTTGAAAGAAAGTTTCATAAATTTCATCTTTGATAGCTAAGTAAATTTCTTGCCCTTTCTAAATCATAAATAAATGATGGATTTAGAAAACTTTTAACTTCGATCACTATTTTCTCATCACCTTTTTGAGCAGATAATGGACCTAGATCCGCAACAAGTCTTAATTTCCCATAAATTATATAATAAGGATCAGCTGTAATTGCTCAATTCAATCATGTTTTATCCTCTTTCTATTCATAAGATTTTATACACTAATCATCTGCGAGAGTTTCCAACTCATCAGAAAT
This sequence comes from Nostocales cyanobacterium ELA583, assembly GCA_037131225.1. Lineage (GTDB taxonomy): Bacteria > Cyanobacteriota > Cyanobacteriia > Cyanobacteriales > Nostocaceae > Dolichospermum. The sequence goes on from JBAXRM010000146.1 coordinate 2,231, forward strand.
CAAATTTTGCCAATTTTCATCACAATGGGAATGTAAATGAATTGAAGCTACCAGTAATTCTGAAAGTATTTTACCCTTTTGGCGATCGCTTAACTCAGAAAGTTGTAATTGATTAACCAGAGAAATCACATTTTGGCATTCTTCCTGTAATTCCATTAGTAACTGATTAAGCGTTGAGTTTTCACTGCTAATTTTTAGTTTTGCGAGTGTCATTAGTTTTTACCCAATCTTTTTAACGCTTGTTTTATCCCTTGTTCAAAAGCTTTGATTTCCTTTTCCCAATGATTAATCAAACCTGGATCTGGAAAATCCTTCTCCAATTCTAACCTAATTTCTTCTTTGTGTTCAGCAATACGAGATTCTAAAGATGATATTGCTTTCTTAAAATGACTCTTCCCCATAAAATATAAATTACAACATTTTAGGTGAGCCATCAAGACCCACCCTAACTTACATTATACCAACAAAGCCTGTTCCTCCTGACTAATCACCCTCAAAACCAGCAATTTGATCAAATCATCAATAAGAACTTTACAAGCTTAAACTAACTAACAATAAGGCTTTTACTGTTGCCTCTTGCCTGCTGTTGTAATCTTGCAAAGTAAGAAAATTTTCTGATTATATTTATTAATGATAGCGATTTGAGTACAATCATGTTATAAATTTTTATAGGCAGAAGTTATTGATTCATTTTTCATCACCTTAGCTAATTCATATTAAACATAAATGAGTACAACACTGAAAGAATTTTTAGAAGCTTGTGAAACCTTGGGAACTTTGCGCTTAATTGTCACCAGCAGCGCTGCCGTTTTAGAAGCCAGAGGAAAAATAGAAAAGCTATTTTATGCCGAATTACCAAAAGGTAAATACGCGAATATGCACACTGAAGGCTTTGAATTTCATTTGAATATGGACAAAATCACCCAAGTGAAATTTGAAACGGGTGAAGCCAAAAGAGGTAATTTTACAACCTATGCAATTCGGTTTTTAGATGAAAAATCAGAACCAGCATTAAGCCTATTTTTGCAATGGGGTAAACCGGGAGAATACGAACCAGGACAAGTAGAAGCTTGGCAGGTTTTAAAAGAAAAGTATGGAGAAATTTGGCAACCTTTACCAATAGAAAGTTAATATAGGTAATTATACTAAAAATGGTTAAGAACTTTACTTTTTTCTGACGAAAAAATTCAGTTCAAAGCCTCTCCCCGTGAACGGGGAGAGGTTTGGAAAGGGGTAAAATTTTAAGCCGTTTGCAGTATAGACAAAGATTCATAGTAAGCTGGGGGGAATGGTAATACTCAACGAGAAACTTTACAGCAGATTGCAAAATCACCCCAAGGATTAACTATAAATGAGTTAGTTAAGGTTATAGAAATAGATAAAACCAACTTACAGAATGCTTTGGAAACTCTCAAACGTCATAATGTGATTGCAGAAAATCAGGGACGCTGGAGAATAAGAGTAGAACTATTTCGACGGTGGGTAGATATTTATAAAACTCAGCCCACGACAGCGTTTTAATCCTGACTTCTGCTATACCATATCACCCAATGGTTTTATGTAAGCGATCGCCTGTTTCCAAACTGTAATTTGCTCATTGTTGTTATCGAAAACACATATACAATTGTGGTCTTGCCAAAATATCCGACCGGTAATTAAATCCCCAGTCATTAACCGAAATTCAACTGTGATTTTGTCTTTAATGCACTTCTGGACTTGACGAGTGCTAGGTAGTGACGTATCAAATTGATTGCTTGCCATCTTTTGATTAGTAGTTGGTGATTGGTGATTGCTCATTGAAAAATGATTAATTCCCCAGTTTTTGAATAAAATTAATGAATCTTTGATAAATTATTTGAACAAAGCAAAATGGCAATTGAATTTACTAAGTATCACGGACTCGGTAATGATTTTATTCTCATTGATAACCGTTCCTCATTGACACCAATATTGACACCCGCACAAGCAGTTCAGTGGTGCGATCGCCATTTTGGTATTGGAGCAGATGGTGTTATTTTCGCACTTCCTGGACAAAATGGCACGGACTACACCATGCGGATTTTTAACTCCGATGGTTCAGAACCAGAAATGTGTGGTAATGGAATTCGCTGTTTAGCCGTATTCCTGACCGAACTAGAAGGCATTTCCCGCACCAAAGATAAATATCTCATTCATACCTTAGCAGGTGTAATTACACCCCAACTCACAGATGAGGGTCAAGTAAAAGTAGATATGGGTGAACCCCGATTATTAGCAGGGGAAATTCCCACAACTTTAGCACCTAGTGAATTTCAAGTTATTAATCAACCTTTAGAAGTCGCTGGAAAAACTTGGAATGTTACCTGTGTCAGTATGGGAAATCCCCACTGTATAACCTTTGTAGAAGATGTTGCGGCCATTGACTTAGATAAAATTGGACCCCAATTTGAAACTCATCCCGTATTTCCCAAAAAAACCAACACCGAATTTATTGAAATAGTCAATCGTAACTACTTGAAAATGCGGGTTTGGGAAAGAGGTGCAGGAATTACCCTCGCTTGTGGCACAGGTGCTTGTGCGTCCTTGGTAGCTGGCGTATTGAACGATAAATGCGATCGCACTGCTACTATCGAATTACCAGGTGGACCCCTAGAAATCGAATGGTCAGAAATTGACAACCGGATTTACATGACAGGCCCAGCAGAACGAGTATTCACAGGTAAATATTAAAATTTTAAACCCTGTAGGGGCGGGGTTTCCCCGCCCTCAATAATTCTTTTTCCCTGTTTCCTATTCCCTGTTCCCTGTTCCCTATTCTTCCTGAAACATTTTGCAGTAAAATTATGGCTTTGATATAAAGGAAAACAAAAAAATGACCCGTGTGATCATCGTGCGTCATGGTCAAAGTACCTACAATATAGAAAAACGTATTCAAGGGCGGATAGATGCCTCATCATTAACCGAAAAAGGTCGTAATGATGCCAATCAAGCAGGTAAAGCTCTTAGTAGTATTGCATTTGACGCTATTTATAGTAGTCCCCTCCAACGAGCCAAATCAACAGCCGAAATTATTCATAGTCAATTAGCTGCACAATCTGCTGTCATTCAAATTGATGAACAGTTGGTAGAAGTTGATTTACCCCTGTGGGTAGGAATGACGACAAGTGAAGTCAAAGACAAATTTACAGAAGATTACAGTACCTGGAAAGAACATCCCCACGAATTCCGAATGCTTATCAATGAAGCATCAGGAACTAAAGAACATTTCCCAGTTCTGGCTTTATATGCCCAAGCTAAACAGTTTTGGCAAGAAATTCTCCCCCAACATCAAGGCGAAACCATCCTCATTGTTGGTCATAATGGCATTAATCGCGCCTTAATTAGCACAGCCTTGGGAATTGCCCCCAGTCGCTACCATTGTTTACAACAATCTAACTGCGGAATTAGTATCTTGAATTTTGCTGGTGGTTTGGGTGAACCAGTGCAGTTAGAATCCATGAATCAAACCCAACATCTGGGTGAAACTTTTCCTTCCTTGCGTCCTGGTCATCAAGGGGTAAGATTATTATTAGTCCGTCATGGCGAAACAGAATGGAATCGTCAAGGCAAGTTTCAAGGACAAATTGATATTCCCCTCAATGATAATGGCAGAAACCAAGCCGCTAAAGCCGCAGAATTTCTCAAAGACGTAAATATTGACTTTGCTGTTAGCAGTACCATGTCCCGTCCCAAGGAAACAGCGGAAATTATCTTAAAGTATCACGCCAGTTTAAACTTACAACTATTTGATGGTTTAAGAGAAATTAGTCATGGACTGTGGGAAGGAAAATTTGAATCAGAAATTGAGCAAGAATTTCCTGGAGAATTAGAAAGTTGGCGGACAATACCCGCCCAAGTGCAAATGCCAGAAGGGGAAAATTTAGAACAAGTAAAAAAACGGAGTGTTGCCGATTGGAATACCATAGTTAAAAATGCCCAATCGCAGCAATTACAATTAGGATTAGTAGTAGCCCATGATGCCACTAATAAAACTTTGTTGTGCCATATTCTCGGTTTATCTAATGAGAATTTCTGGAATTTCCGTCAAGGTAATGGTGCTGTAAGTGTCATTGATTATCCTGATGGTATTCAAGGTTATCCAGTGTTGCAAGCGATGAATATTACCGGACATTTAAGTAATAGTGTTCTTGATAAAACTGCTGCCGGGGCATTATAATTTAGATAATAATTAGGGTAATTGATCAATTACCCTAACGCTAATTTTACTTTGAAGAATAAGAGGTATTTATGCAAACTTTATGCCCTTTTCTCTATGACGAAGATTTTAATTTATGGGTTGAATCAACCATTGAATTATTACAACAAAAAAGATTTGATGAATTAGATATTAAAAATCTGATTTCCGAAGTAGAAACTATGGGTAATAATGATAAAAAATCAGTTAAAAGTAACTTACGAATTTTATTAATGCACCTGTTAAAATGGCAATATCAACCAGATAAACGCACAAATAGTTGGCGGACAACCATTAAAGAACATCGTAACCGATTGGAAGATGATTTTGCCAATAGTCCCAGCTTAAATAATTATTTTTTAGAAATATTTGATGAATGTTATCAAAAAGCCAGAGATTTAGCATCATCGAAAACTGGTTTATCTCTGACTGTTTTTCCTGTTCAATGTCCTTTTGATATTCATCTAGTGATCAAATCTGATTTTTTCCCAAATTAAAATAAAGTGCTACTTCACCTCATAACTCAACCTTCTTCCTTCTTCCTTCTTCCTTCTTCCTTCTTCCTTCGTCTCTTCGTCCCTATATCCCTCCGGGACGCTCCGCGAACGTGGTTTATTTCCTCTTACTTTCACTCATGCAATAATTATACCTAATTGCCACTGACTAGACAGAAATTATCACAACCTAATTCAAAATATGCCTAATATCTGATGATAGGTGGTACAGAATATGGTACAAAAGAAAAACTTATAAAATTAAACACGCTGATATTCTAATCATGAAAGCATCTGCTAAATTCGACTTTGAAGACGAAAAATTCAATGCCCCACCTTCCCAAATGATCCCCTGGGGTTTGATGATCAATCCTCGCTATGGTTCTGACGGGTTACAGAGTTATGGTTTAGCGATTAAACTTGATAATGCCCAATCTGTTGGGTTTAAACCAGATGATAACTGGCAACAGGTAGAGCATGAATTTAGTTCTGGAGAAGTAGACACAATATTTATTACAACTACTCCTCGATTAGTTATAGTGCGTCGTGGTCCATTATCTGTGCAAGATCGGGAAACCAAGATCAGGCTAGGTACTTACAAAGATTACAAAGAAGAGTTTTTGGCTGACAAACTTAAATTTAAAATTTATACTCGCCATTTGATTTTTTTAGTAGGTGAAGATAAAAAGTTTTTACATCAATCACCTCTGCAATTAACTCTCAGTGGTTCACCCGGAGCTAGTTTTGGGAAAAATTATGCTGAATATCAACAAGGACGAGTTACTGGCGGTTTTGCTGGGGAATTAGAAAAAGCTTATGCTGGTTTTCAAAAGAAACCGGTAACTCCCAAAGGTCCTCTATTTCATGCTCATGGGATTTTCTGTCCCATAATTGAACCTGAAGAAAGAGGCATAGAACCAAATATTGCCCTAGTAGCTTCAACTGTAGATTACAAACATCCCACAGTTTCAACATTAATAGATTATATGATTGCCTCAGATTCCCCTGAGTCAGAAATGATTTGTAAGACTTTTGAAGAATACAAAGAATTTGGTAAGGAAGTGATTAAACCAGAAGCTTCTAAAGTAGAAACGCCAGGTGTTACCAATTCTTATGTGTATGCTGATGACGATGAATTCGGTTATCCACCGTATTAGGAACTAGTACCGCTTCGCGGAAGTCAAAAGTCAAAAATCAAAAGTCAAAAGTAATATGGAATCAGCTTTTGGACGATTGAGAATGGTTCATTAACTTACGCCGCAGTGGACTAGGAAGAGGAAAGAGCAAGCAGCAGGGGACAGGAGAGAATTTTCTTTCTTCTTTCTTCTTCCTCCTGACTCCTGTAGGGGCGAATGGCCATTCGCCCCTACTCCTATTCTCTGAGTAGTAAATAGAATAGTGAACCATTGCCGCCAGTGATACCAGCGCGATCGCCCGCTAAATTACCAGAACCCATGAAATAATCAACTCTTCCTGGTCCTTTGATGGCACTGCCTGTATCCTGATCCAAAACAAAACGGTTAACCAGACGCGGTTCTAGCTTTCCATTACCAGTAGGATAGGGAAATGAATTAATAATCAGTGCCAGTGCGCCCGGCGGCATAATAGACTTATCCGTAGCAATAGAACGGTCCTCGGTGACAGGGACAAGAAGACTGCCTGTGGCTGCCGTACCGTTGGTTTCTGAAAAGAAAACAAATCTTTCCCAACGTGGTAAATAATTACTCAATTCTCGAGGATGTTGGCGGAAATAAGTAATTAACTTAGGCATAGTTAAACCGCTAAGTGGCAGTTTGCCATCTTTTGCTAGTTCTTTACCGATAGATGTCCAAGCATAATCAGTTCCTCCCGCATAACCAACAGAGGTTTTTTGCCCATTAGTTAATTTAATTTGGGCAGAACCTTGGATATGCACCATGTATGGATCTAGACGATTGCTAAACCAGAGAATTTCTAAACCTCGTAACTTGCTTTTATCCCCTAGCAAGCCATTTTTGCCTTCCAAATCAATCCGCTTGGGATGGGGTTTTGGCCATTTCTGAAAATCTGGTGGCAGACGATAAAGAGGATATTTGTATAAAGGAGTTCTGACTCGGCTGGCCACATACACAGGTTCATAATAAGCTGTGAACTTAACAGTTCCCTTCCCATCGTTACCAACAGACTGGTAAAAAACAAACTCCCGACGCACAGCAGCTTGTAATTCAGCCGCTGATTGAGAACTAACAACCAGTTCCCGAAAGCGTACCAAACTTCGACGCACCCGATTTAGTGTAATTCCCTTAATTGGGTAATTTTGATAAGCTTCAATAGCTTTATCCTGTGCCAAATAGCCCAAACTGTGATCTATTGAGGTTAGAAGTGCTTGTTTATCGCCATGTATACCCCAAAGTTGTTCATCAAAACCCAAGCAATTTTGGGGTGTACAAACACTGTCTAAATTAATAGGTTCGAGTGCCGGTAATACCGCCGGTTGTGCTTCAGGGGTTACTGGTATGGGTATTGGCACTGAAGTAGGAACTTGGGCTACAACTGAGAAAAGTGGATTTATAAAGGCAATTCCCAGGCTTAAGGCCAGCAAACTCAGGTTTTTTCTCATTTTTTATCTTTCAATACTGGAATTAAAAATTGGTTCTACCCGAATCCCTGCAATCTTAGACGGACGTACCACCATATATTCTCCCTGAATATTCTTAATCGGTACGCTAATAAAATCATTAGAAGCTGACTTTGGCACAAGCTCACTGCTATACCACTTTTGAAATTCTTGAATAGTTGGAAAACGCACCTCTTCCCGATGTCCATTGTCTAAAAGCAGGAAGACCGCATACTCGTTGGGAGTTCTGGGCATAGATTTACATCACTAAAGATACATCTACTCTATTGTTAATCACGTTACACCACTATGGAAAGAGTAAATAAAGAATACAGCAGGAGTTACAAGATTACAAATCAGGAGCAAATTTTGTACTTGATCCAAAACTCAAAATTCAAAATAATCTAAACTTAGCTAATTGGGTTTTAATCATCCCTGTTAGCATTTGATTGAGTTCTGTACTGTCTTGAAATTGTAAAAATTGCTGGGTAGGTAAATCAAAGGCAAATTGTCCATCTAAGTCTGGGCGTTGCATTTGCACTAATAAAATCTGTTCAGATTTTTTAGTGGGAATAGCATAACCCATTTCTACACAAACATTAGGACTAGGAATTAGTTGATTTGTTTCCTGACTTTGAATGCTAGTTATAGGTGTAATATCGGCAATAAATAATAAACTCTTCCGAATTTTTCTCGTACTAGTGGAGCTTAAACCCAGAGGAGAATTTTTAGGACGAGATGATTCTACTAATGTTAGGGGAAAACGCGATAGCTCATTTATGGTTTTTAAACTGGTAAGTAATTCTTCTTTTAGGATATGATTGGCTGTCCCATATTCAGTTTGATAACAGAAATATATTGTTGGATCCAACTGAGCTAATACAGCCTGTTTGGTAAAATAAATTTCATGACTGATCAAGTCAATATTCGCTACGGAGTACCCACCGCTACCTTCAATATAAAACTCAATATTTTCTCCTTCTAAATATCTGCTAAACCACGTGGATGTTTTTACTGCGTCGCTTTCCTCTAAAAAGTCTGCTCGCAATCCTGATTTTAATAAGCTTTTTTTACTCAACCGAATATCTGGAGGACGTTTCTCCAGTTCTATAATTGGTTCATAATCTGGTAGATACCACGCTCTGAGCGCAATAATTGACATAAAACGCTATTTTTCTCTGTGTCTTGCTATTCAATTTTAGTACAAAATTAGTACAAAATTATAAACAAACAAAAACAACAACACCCAGACATCTACTAGCCTGTTGATTTCCTCCTCTTGTTTATCCTAGCCAGGGATGTACTACCTTTCACCAACTTGATAAACAAGTGATGGAAACCAGTAACAGCGCCCCCTGATTTTCATTCATTTGAGGAAATATCAGCTTTCGCGTTGGGTGTTATTGTTTGTTGACGAGACAGATGTAAATTAAACAGCGATTTTACCTCTTACTTAACTTGCATTTTCTTTCTTCTTTCTCTCTAGCTGTCGTATCTGCCAGGGAAGCTTTACCTGCTTCATTTATTAGAATAACAGCTTTAAATTCGATTGGATATTTTTGAAATTAAACTTTACCAATTCAAAAATATAAATTTGATTAAAACCAATAAGTTAAAACAATTTTGGGCAAATAATTTTATTTCTACTCAACTGAGTAATGACTCAATATTTTTTAAGTTTTGAAACAAATGGAAAAAATTAAGCATCTTAAATTTACTTACTTAAACTAACTTTGTTCCTCAACCATACTGAATTTCAGAGGAATTTCAATCCAAAATTCTGTTCCTTTCCCATGATAGCTAATTGCTAGTCCTAATCCTGTACCTTTGCCAACTGGTTTGGTTGTAAAAAATAGGTCAAAAATCCGCTGTTTTACTTCTTCACTGATTCCTGTTCCATTATCGGCAATACTAACTAATATATGCGTTTTATTTGGAGAAACTCGGCTAGAAATGCGGTTAAGTCAAGAAGAACGGCAGTATCTACAAAACTTGGTATCCACAGGCAAAGCAGCGGCATACAAAATTAAGCACGCCAATATTCTATTAAACATTGATGTTAATGGACAGGGATGGACGGATGAGAAAGCTGCTG
>JBAXRM010000147.1:0-11546 GCA_037131225.1 Nostocales cyanobacterium ELA583
TAGATGCTTGTTACAGTGGTGCTTTTGCTAGTGGTTGGCACACAAAAAGTATTGGTGTTGATATCAAAAAGCAGTTAGGCGCGGAAGGTCGAGTTGTGCTTACATCTTCTGGTGCAACTCAAACTTCCTTTGCACAAGAAGGGGCAACACTTTCCCTCTATACTCAATATTTAGTTGAGGGAATCGAGACAGGTGCAGCAGATACAGATAACGATGGCAATATTCATGTCCAGGAACTACACACTTACGCTAAATCAAAAGTCCAAGCGGTGAAGCCTAACATGACACCAGACATCATTCTGGATAAGGAAGGATACAATATTTTATTGGCTTATGCTCCCAAAAATCCAGAAGCAGAGTATCGCAAATTGGTTGAACAATATGCTCAAAATGGTGAACTAAGTGAATTTGCTTTTTTAGTCTTAAAGCCAAAACGGAAAACTCTGGGAATCACAGATACAAAAGCTGAGGAGATAGAAACAGAAGTTCTCGAACCTTTTCGTAAACGTTTAGCAAATTTGCAAAGTTACAAACAAGCCTTTGCTAAAGCTGTTGAGCAAAAATATCCTCTGGATGAACATATTTTAAATATACTCAAAGATTATCAGCAAGATGTTTTAGGTTTGAGAGATGAGGATGTAGCATCAATTGAGTTAGAAACTACATCTGTTAAAGAAGCAGAATATCAAAACCAGCTTCAGATACAAAAGCAGCAAGAAGCGGAAGCATTGCAACTTCGGCAACAAGCAGAAGCATTATCACAATTACGATTGCAGCAAGAAGCAGAAAGATTGCAACGCCAACGAGAGGCAGAAGTAGCCGAACAACTAAGATTGCAACAAGAAGCAGAAGCATTGCAACGTCAACAACAACAGAAAGAAGCAGAAAAAAATAAATCTGGTTATAAGTTAAAGACTTTCCAGTTTGAAACTGCTCAAATAAATAAGAATGGCACAGAAATTAAACGCATTGCCAAAAGTGCCGAGTATTTTCCCCAAGACTTAGGAAATGGTGTATTTCTCGAAATGGTACATATTCCTGGAGGAACTTTTATCATGGGTTCTCCAGAAAATGAAGAAAGCCGAGAGTCTTCCGAAAGTCCACAACATCAAGTTACCGTTTCTTCGTTCTTTATGGGTAAATATCTAGTTACTCAAAAACAATGGCGACTTATAGCTGCTTTACCCAAAGTGAATATTGATTTAGAATCTGATCCATCGAACTTGAAAGGTGATAACTTACCTGTTGAACGTGTGTCTTGGAATCATGCTCAAGAATTTTGCGCCAGACTCTCCCAAAAGACCAGTAAAACCTATCGCTTGCCTAGTGAGGCGGAATGGGAATATGCTTGTCGTGCAGAAACTACTACCCCATTTTATTTTGGGGAAACAATTTCCACCGATTTAGCTAATTATGATGGTAACTACACTTATGGACAGGGACAAAAAGGAGAATATTGGAGAAAAACCACAGATGTAGGAATTTTTCCCGCCAACCCTTTTGGTTTATATGATATGTGCGGGAATGTGTGGGAATGGTGCGAAGATGAATGGCATGAAAATTATATAAATGCGCCTACAGATGGCAGTGCTTGGACAAGTCGAAGAAGTCTTCGTAGTACACTGCGCGGTGGTTCTTGGTACTACGGTCCTTTCAACTGCCGTTCTGCGTCTCGCCTCTATTATGATTGGGCGGGGCGCGACCACATCTACAACAGTATTGGTTTTCGGGTTATTTGTGTTGTGGGGAGGACTTTGTAGCCCTTTATACTCTTATCCTTTTACCCTCTGCTCTTCTTATTCTTTTCACTTCTATAGCGTAACGGAGTGGAGCGATCAAAGATTTTTTTCAGATTTGGGCATAGTTGATGAGTTATCCATCCATGATACAGAAAACTTAGAATTTAGTCAAGTAAATAATAGCATAGAATAGATCCCCGACTTCTTTAAGAAGTCGGGGATCTGGCAGCATCTAAGATATCTCTAAAGCAACCCCGAAAATGACACGCTTTATACATGACCAATTCGCCAAAGATTATTTAGAAGAATTACTCAAACCTTATGGAGAAGTTCAAGCAGCCAGTCAAGTAGCTGGAGAAATCCGAGAAATAGATGTATTATTTACACCATTTCCCAATCAAACAACCAACGTAGAACTATTAGGATTATTAGGCAAATTAGCCACAACACCAGCTATTTTTGAACCATTTCGTAACCCAGCAGGAACAGAAGAAATCTGTGATTGTCTGTTAAAATCATTAGAAGTCAGAGGTGCATTACGAAGAGCAGCCAAACGCGAACAAACCAACAAAACAAAAATCGAAATTCCTAAATTGTGGATTCTCACACCCACAGCCTCAAGAAACATCATATCAGGATTTAGCGAGACAACAAAACCAGATTCCTTACCCGGAATATACTATTTAGCAAAATCATTACACGCCGCAATTGTCGTCATTCATCAATTACCCCAAACTCCAGAAACACTGTGGTTAAGACTTTTAGGTAGAGGTACAGTCCAAAAACGAGCAATTGACGAACTAGCTGCGTTACCATTAAATCAACCTTACGTCAAAATCACCTTAGAACTACTCTACAACCTCCAGAAAAACTTAAAAATCAATCAAAGTTCACAAACAGAAGATCAGGAGTTGATTATGCGATTAGCACCACTTTACCAACAAGACAGAGAACTCGCCAAACAAGAAGGAGAACAACGTCTAATTATCCGGCAATTAAATCGCCGAATTGGGGAAATTGATTCATTATTAATTCAAAAAGTTCAGCAATTATCTGTGGAGAAACTTGAGGAATTAGGAGAGGCTTTATTAGATTTTACTTCAGTTACAGATTTAGAAACTTGGCTGAAAAATTACCAATAAATAGCCATAATAGCAGCGATCGCTCCATCAGTATCCACTAATTTAAAGAGCGATCGCTAGATAAACCAAATCTGCCATAATATTTGGATAATATTTTCCCCGATTACATGATATTAATGGGATCTACATCAATTGTTAGACTCACGGAAAGCCCAAAGCAGGGAATTAAGAGGCTTCCAGATCCTTGACTTCTTTTTTACGCTGTCAATAAATAAATAGACATCTCCAGAAATGAAATGTGCAGTTTCTACAAACTATGCAGAGACATTACATAGAATCACCTTATTTTACCGGAGATGTCTAATAGTGATTTTTGTGTTGGGGTTCACTTTTTACTCTTGGGGTTATTGCTATAACCCAACTAATAACTATCTTTAAACACCCAATAATTTGTAGATTACGTTATTAACAATAGTTAGAGTAAAAGCACCTAAAATAGCACTCCAAATCCCGAAACGTAACCGGAAACCATCTACTAACCAAGCAGCAATACTAAAACAAGCAACAGCAATCATGAATGTGAAGATACCGGATAATAAGTCAAAGGTGGCTAAATTTGGTATCACAAACAAAATTTTGAGAACTGGCTTGACTAGTGCTGTAATAATACCTAAAACCGCGGCGGAAAAAATTGCCTTTTCTGGACTATCAATTTCAACTCCCAAAGGTAATTTACTGATAATCCACAAGCTTACAGCCGTGACTAACCAAACAATTAACAGCGTCGTAATATCCATTGCCACAACCCCTGAAACGTAAATGGTGATAGCACCTACGGAATACCGTAGGTATTGACGATAAATTACCTGGTTTACTTGGTTTCTTGATATGAAAATCTTTGTAGCTTAACCAATTATTTACAAATTAGCAGAATTTCTGACTAGAACTGAAATTTATTCTAGATATCTTTAGGTTTACTTTATTAAAAAAGGGGAAAGGATGCAGTGAGAGAAAAAGAGATTTTTATTCTGCATTTTTATAAAAAATGGTAATATAAAAAACAATAAATAAATAGTTTGTATGTTATGGCAGGAAACAGATTCCTGAATGGGCGCAGGGCTTGCGCCCCTACTTCTGAATTTTTACCAAAAAGCAAAATTCTTTCTAGTAAATAAATTTTTTATTTGCCACCGTAGAAAAAAGCAATTTCTTTTTCTTTTAAGGGTGCGAAACCAGCTGCAACTAGTTTTTGATCAAGTTCAGATTGGGGAATATGTTTAGCGCCAATCCGGACAATTCGAGAACGCATGGTATTGGAGACACCACTACGTTGTCTATTGGCTTCTAAACCCATAACTTGTTCATACAAATCTAATTTGGCTATGGGAATAGGAGAACCATCAAAATCAATTCCTCGATCAATTGCTCTATCAATAGCATCAGCACCCGTGGTTTCAGTAGTCATAGCAACTTATTTTCAAAGATATGGAAATATTTTACCAGGGAACAGTGAATAATTTTCACCACTGACAACTGACAAAGAGTAATTAACCCATCCGCAAACGCCCCTAATATCCCTGTCCATAATAGGGTAAAGCTTGTGACCAATGGGGATTTTTGTTTTGCTGCCAATCTAAATAAGCTAAATCCAAAATACTGTTAACCGTGGCTGCTAACTGAGATGTAGCTGAAATTAATTGATAACTGGTATGCCAATTAACTAGGGTTTCTTCCCATGCGGCTGGTGTAAATACTGTATCTATTAATAATGCAGTGATACCAGAATTATCAGCGTTGGGTTGATAAATAGCACCAAACACTTGTCCTCGCTGTGCTGGCATTTCTACTGCAATTATTGGTTGTTGATAATTGTTATTTTGAATGGAAGTGCTGGTGTTGTTATTTGAGGTATATTCCTGCCAAGCTACTGCGGCTAAAGTAGAAACGGCAAATACGGGAATTTTTAGCTGTTGTGCTAGTGTACGAGCAGTGACAACACCAATACGAGTTCCAGTAAAACCACCAGGACCTTTGGCAACGGCGATAAATTCTAGGTCTGCCCAGGTGCGTGGTTTAATTAGTTCAATTAGGTATTGATGAATATGACTAGATAAGTCACGCCCTAAATTCCAAACTTGAGATTGGTGACAATCTGCAAAGTTGCTAATTGTTAAACCGAGTTCTGGTGTGGTCGTGTGCAGTGCTAGGGCGTATTTATTCTGTGGGAAATGTTTGATTATGGTTGTCAAAGTAAATGCAAATATATTTTTCTGATAAATAATACAGCAGAATTTAGGACTGAATGCAGTTTATAAGAATTAGTGAGCAGGGTAAAAGCGACTAATCAGTTATATTTAACCGAAAAGTTTCTGGAATCTGCTTTTTTAATTGCTAATTCCTGTTAGGTGGGGACTAATTCACCTGGACGCAATTTAGACCATTTCCCTATTTCCTGTTGGAAACTAAGACAACCGACCACATCCCATTCCATTTCAATTATTTCGCCTTGTGTGCGAATATTGACGTTGATGGAAGGTTCGTTAGGATCAAAATCTGGTGTTTCTGTGAGGTGAGGCTGTTGGTGCTGGTTTTCTACAGCGTTGTAGGTGACGCAGCGGTCTACATAGTGGCAATTCACGCAAATACACATAATAGAACCAACTCTAAGAAGCTTTATAGTTAATGTAGCTTAAGCCAAAATAATCAGCATTAGTTACAGGATTGATTTTTATTAAAATGTCTGAATTAGTTGTTTTTCATCTAGCGGCCGAAAATTGGCCTTTTAGTCTGGAATACTTGCCCCAACCTGTTTATATGGTTGGTGGTGCGGTGCGTGATGCGATTTTGGGTAGAGTCCGGGAGTATATGGATTTGGATTTTATTATCCCAGTGGATGCGGTGAAGGTAGCAAGAAAAATTTCTCAAGCTTATCATGCTGGTTTTGTGTTACTTGATGCCCAAAGACAAATTGCCCGTGTGGTGTTTCCTGAAGGTACGGCTGATTTTGCCCAACAGGACGGGGGAAGTTTAATGACGGATTTGTATAGGAGAGATTTTACTATTAATGCGATCGCCTATAATCCCCATACTCAAGAAATTATTGATCCTCTCAACGGCTATCAGGATCTAGAATCTGGTCTATTACGAATGATATCACCTGTCAATCTGGAAAATGATCCTTTACGGTTAATGCGAGCTTATCGTCAAGCCGCCCAACTTAATTTTACCATTGAACCAGCCACTCAAAAGACAATTCGCAGTTTGGCAAAAAGTATTACTCAGGTAGCAGCGGAAAGAGTACGGGTAGAAATTGGTTATTTATTGGCAAATTCCCAGGGGACATTTTGGCTAAATAATGCCTGGAAAGACGGTGTTTTAATTAATTTATTCAAAAATGCCACTGATGAAAGTTTCCTTAATTTAAAAGCTGTTGATGAAGCTTATGCTGTAATTAGTCAAAATTGGCAGCAATTAGGGGAAGAATTAACAAATTATGTGCGAGAGACTGTAAAAACGTCTTGGTTAAGTGTTGTTAAACTTGCTTGTCTGGTTGATTCCAAACCAGAAAATGCAGAAATTGAATTACAGGAACTTACCTATAGTCGCGCAGAAATTCGGGGAGTAACAACTGCATTAAGACTGTTTGCGGCACTAAAAGAGTTAAATATACCTTTACGAAAACAGTATTTTCTCTTTCGGGAAATGGGAATTTTATTTCCGGCTGTGTTGGTATTAGCTTTAGCAAATGATATTGTAGCTAAGGGAAGATTTGAGGAAAGTATGTTAGTTACATACCAACCTTTAATCAAGCGTTATCTCAATTCTAATGATGTAGTTGCACATCCTACTCCTTTACTCAATGGTAAAGAAATGATGACAGCGTTACAACTTCCCGCTTCACCGTTGATAGGTGAATTATTAATGGAGGTTGGTGTTGCTCAAGCTGAAGGTAAAATTTCTACAGTAGAATCAGCAATAGAATTTGCTAAAAATTTAGTTCAGAATTAAACTTGCTAAAATTTGAGTTGTTAAAATTTTATGGAGTAGAGAATGAGTTTGATTTGGCAAGCTGATTTTTATCGTAGTCCGCTGCAAAATGCCAAAGGGCAGGTATTATGGGAGTTATTACTTTGTGATCAAACTCGCAGTTTTGAGTTTGCTGCAAGTTGTCCCCAATCACAGGCTAATTCTACTTGGGTTGCTCAACAATTACAATTAGCAGGGAAGGAAAATTTACCAGATGTCATTCAGGTATTTCGTCCTCAATCTTTAAGTTTAATTACAACTGCGGGAAATAAGTTAGGAATTAAGGTAGAAGCTACTCGGAGAACTTTGGCCTTAAAACAGTGGTTAGAAGCCAAGCAATCTCCTGTAATTGTAGATAAACCACCTCCAATCCCATTACCGGAAAATCTCTGGGGTAAAGAATGGCGCTTTGCCACAATTTTATCTGGTGATATTGTAGATGAATTTAGCGAACGTCCAATCCCTATTTTGCAGATACCAGAATTTTTACACCCAATTAATTTAGGTTTAGCTTCAACAATTCCTATTCCTGGTGTAATAATTTACGCAGGTAGAAAATCTATGCAGTTAGCGCAGTGGTTAAGGGAAAGTAACCCTGTATCATTAAATTACATTGCTGGTGCGCCTGATGGGTTGGTGTTAGAATCGGGGTTAGTAGATAGATGGATTTTAGCGACTTTTACAGATGAGGAAGTTACTGCTGCTGGGAAGTTATATCAACAACGTAAACAGCTTAGTCAAGGATTGCATTTTTTGTTAGTGCAACCAGATGATTCGGGAATGACTTATAGTGGTTTGTGGTTATTGAGAGATGAAGACTAAAAACTGATGTTTGTAATATTTTCACTGATGGGTGACTTTCCTAAGTATAGCAATTAATGTACGATGCTATTCTTAAGTATTAGTAATTATCTATATGGGAACTTGGCAAGTTAACCAAATGTCTACATTATTATTAAATAAATCATAACTTAGTCAAGTTTTCTTGACCTTTTTAACGGAAATTAGACAGATAAAAGTATACCAGTTATATTTAGCTAATTTATTTAAGCTAGAAGCAAATGAATGAAACTAGTCGGCGTAGGGTTGTTATTGGTGATGTACATGGACACTATGAAGGTTTGATGTTGCTGTTGGGGGCAATAGAACCTACATCAGAAGATCAGGTCTATTTTTTGGGGGATTTAATTGATCGTGGTCCCAAAAGTGCTCAAGTAGTTGAGTTTGTTAAAGAAAATGATTACCCTTGTTTGCTAGGTAATCATGAACTGATGTTATTAAATATCATGAGTGGTAAGAATACTGATTCTGGGAATCTGCAAACGTGGTTATACAGTGGTGGTCAGGCTACCATTGCTAGTTACCAATCTTCAACAATTCCTAAACAACATCTGGATTGGTTTGAGAGTTTACCGACATATTTAGATTTGGGAGATTTCTGGTTAACTCATGCGGGTGTTGATCCGAAAAAATCTGTGCAAGAACAAACGGCGGATGAACTATGTTGGATTAGAGATGAGTTTCATCGGATAGATCAACCATATTTTGCAGATAAGTTGATTATAGTTGGTCATACTATAACTTTTACCTTACCAGGTGTTGCTCCTGGTAATTTGGCACAGGGGCAGGGATGGTTAGATATTGATACTGGTGCTTATCATCCCCGTAGCGGTTGGTTAACGGGGCTGGATATTACGAATAAGTTAGTTTATCAGGCTAATGTGTTTAGTAAGGCGGTGCGGACTCTGGCTTGGGAAGAGGTAATTACAATTGTTCAGCCACAGGAATTTGTAGGTGGCCGCCGTCATAGAAAACGAGAATAATTACTGCAAAAATCCTCTCATTTTAGCTTGATAGTTGACATTATCTAAACCATAGTTATTATTGGTTGGCCGAGAGTTAATCTGTTTTTGGAGTGCTACAATGCGATCGCCTGCTCCTGGATGTGTACTTAAAAATGTGGGCAAGGAACTGCTTCCCTGTAGCTTTTTCATAAAAGAAACCATTCCTGACTGAGCATAACCGGTGCGGGTGAGGATTTTTAACCCTCTTTTATCAGCATCTAATTCATCTTGACGACTGTGGGGAAGATTCAGGGCCAGTTGAACACCAAAACCTATGGCTTTATTTCTATCTAATCCGGTTGCGGTAGCTAAACCACTGGTTATAGCTTGTTGTCGCATTTGTTTGACTAAATGTTTACCTTCAATGTGACCCATTTCATGAGCTAATACACTAGCTAATTCGGCTTCATTTTCAGCGGTTTTGAGTAACCCTGTATTCACATATATAAAACCCCCAGTAGTAGCAAAGGCATTTACAGCCGGATCTTCCACTACTTGGAAAGTATAACTGAGATTTGGGCGATCGCTATTAGCTGCTAACCGTCTACCAATCTGATCAACATAGCTATTTAGCTGTGAATTACTAGAAAGTCTGACTTCTTGCTGCAATTGCTGATTCATTTGCTGGCCAAGATTAACTTCCTGACTATCAGACATCCTAGATAGGTTAAATATTTGGGTCGCTTGTGGAACTATCCGGATCAGATCTCTAAAACCTATAGATTGACTTGGTGAAGTTGTACTCACGCATATAGTCAAAGCAACGCCTACAGAAATTAACGGATATAAACACTGACGTTGCCATGAGCGGTAATTTATCCAAAATCCTTTCGAGTTAATCATAATTTAGTGATATTAGATTGGTGTAACAACTTAAATACAGAGGACGAATTTTCAGTTTATTAAGTTGCATTTTCCACTTAATATAATGCCAGTAGTCAATTGCAATAACTTACTGTTACTATGATAAACTATCGCATAACCATAACGCCTAGCTTTTATCAATTCTGATTTAGTGATCAAGATTGTAGATCACCTGAAAAAAAATTTGTTAGTACAATCAATTACCTAGCTAAAAACTTAACTGCAACTTATCCAAACCTGGTTATGGCTATTTTAGATTCCAAAGGTCGCTTGTTCGGTAAAATCAACCTACTAGATTTAGGGGCTGCGCTAGTAATTTTGCTAGTGATAGTAGGTATCTTTATTTTCCCCGGTACTTCCGGTTCTGTGGCTCAAGTGGGTGCACAAACAGTACCAATTGAGGTAGATTTGCTAGTGCGTGGTCTTAATGTTCGTGATCCTCAACAGTTATTTAAAGAAGGATTCACAAAAGGTGGTAAAACCAATGTGATTATCCGCAATCAGCCCTATGGTCAGATTGGGATTAAATCTGTTCAGCAGTTAGATAGAATGTTAACTATCGGTCAACCAGATGGTACTGTGAAAGAATTGCCAGATCCGAGAAAGAATAACTTTACTACAGATTTTATCTTGACTTTAGAAGGTAAAGCTACAGTCACTAAAGATGGACCAGTGCTTGGTAATAACAAGGTGAAAATTGGGATGCCTTTTGAATTAGAAGGGTTTAACTATAACTTCAATGCGTCTGTAATTGATATCCGGTTACAGGATAAATAGTATCTGTATTAAGGGTGAAATCTTCCTGATTTCATCCTCATCATTAGTAAAAAATATACATTGATAATTTTGTAATCAAATAGGTAAATACTGTGGTACAGGCTTCGTCTTCTCGGCGACAATTCATTAATCAAATCTCACAAATTAAGACAGGAATCCCAAAAAATCATTTTTTTAAAAGTTTCTCTGAACCTGGTTTTTTGCTGGGATTGTTAACAATCATTATAGCGATGCTGATTTGGAGTTGGCAATTGCTATTAGCTCTTGTTGTTGGCATTGGGATTATGGCATTTACTTACTCAATGCAAAAATGGAACTGGCAATTACGCTGGTTAGAAATTCGCAAGTTGATGAATAGCACTAACAGTCGTTTAGCTTATTCTATTGTTAGTGGTGGTATTGCGACTGTGATAACTTACATGGCCTCGGCAATTTGGGTTGATGCCCCCAGTCATTGGTTAGCTGCTGGTGCTATTATTCAAGGTATGGGAACGTTGTTAACTTTAATTTTGTTGGTGTGGCAAATATGTAGTTTTCAAGGAAATCGAGAGGAAGATTATCTTGATCAATTGTTAAACAATTTAACCGAAAAAGATCCTTTGAAACGGTTAGTTTCTATGCGCCAACTCAATAAACTGATTACCCGTCAGCGAGTTAATACGGCAATACAAAAAGATATTATGGAATGTTTGCAACTGCTACTAAGTCAGGAAAAAGAAGTAATGATTCGGGAAGCAACTTTAGATTGTTTGCAAAATTTAAATGGCTTGCAGGTGCTAAAACCAACTGAGTTCAACGTAAATTAAAAATCTCAAAGTGAGTATTTATAATAAAAATTTACAATTCATTGATGAAAATTGGGTGTTAGATCGTGATTTTTTAAATTCCTTAGGAATGTGAATTAAATAAAGTGCAAAAGTAGGGTGTGTAGCGTAACGCACCATTCCACGTTAACTCAGAATTGCAGGTTATTAAATTTGCGTTAGTGTCATTATTTTTTCGCCACTTAGATCATGCTCTTTCAGATACCCTTGCATTATGACCGTTTCAAGATCAACTTTTTGGGGATGGCGAAAACTTCGTGACACTATCGTGATTCAAACATATTATACTTCGCAAGGTTACAATTTGAGCTTTTCCCTAAAGGGTATGTATGGATTTGACACTCTCACAGTCTAAAGACACTGAGATTCTTTAATCAATGAGCCAACTTA
>JBAXRM010000148.1:0-11526 GCA_037131225.1 Nostocales cyanobacterium ELA583
CACTTGAGGGTGGAGTCAATCCAAAATCCAAAATCGCAAATCCAAAATTGGCTGACAGGTATAGGTTAATGGGGAATTTAGCTTAAATTCACTTAAAATCAGATGGTGTGAGGAGTAAGTAGGTAATGAAGCATTTTCAATGTTGGCTTGGGGTGATGTCCATGGGAACAGTTTTGAGTTTAGCTGTAAACTCTCAACCGGTACAAGCTCAAGTAGCCTATGGTAGCTATGTTGGTCTTGCTCCTACAGTGGGATTGACCAATGATAATCAATTGGGTGGAGTGCTGGCTTTGCGCTACAAGTTACTAAAAACACCTATTTCTTTCCGCGCTCAAGCTTTAATTGGTAAGGGAACAGCCATAGTCCCGACTGTTTCCTATGACCTTCCTCTCAATTGGCAAACTGATGCTTATTTAGGTGCTGGTTTAGTATTAACTAGTGGTGATACGGCTTCTCCTGTAGGTAATAAAATTAGCTTTGCTTTGCAACCAGGGATTGATTATGTTGTTCCTAATAGTAATACTGTGATTTTTGGTAATGCTATTATTGCCTTTGATGCCTATCGCAATAGTGGTGGTACGGCTTTATCTTTACAAGGTGGAGTTGGTTTAAGGTTTTAATTCTTAATGGGTAAGAATTTTTGTTGATTTTTGGCTCTGGAAAAGATGGTACTAAACCGAGAAACAGTAGAGTTTTACTTAACAGATTTAGAAACTCCTATAGGTAAAATAATTAGTGTAACTATTGCCTTATTGGTTTTAGTATCTTCAGGAATTTTCGTGGCGGAAACTTATGATATTTCTCAAGAAACTCGCTGGCAGTTAAGATTATTAGATGATTGTATATTAATAATTTTTGCTGTGGAATATCTACTGCGCTTATGGAGTACAAAAGATAGAATTAGATATATTCTTAGTTTTTATGCAATTATTGATTTAATGTCAATTTTGCCATTTTTTACCGGACTAGTGGATATTAGTTTTATCCGATTATTAAGATGGTTTAGAATCTTACGTTTACTGCGATTTATTGACAAAAAGTTTTTAATTGGTAGTATCAGTAATCAAGACAGTGTAATTTTTGCGAGAATATTATTTACTTTATTTGCCATAGTTTTTGTTTTTTCTGGGTTAATTTATCAAGTTGAGCATCCTGTTAATCCAGAAAGTTTTGATACTTTTTTAGATGCTTTTTATTTCTCAGTCGTGACAATGACAACGGTGGGATTTGGTGATGTGACACCAATTTCTGAATTAGGTCGGTTACTAACAGTATTGATGATTTTAACGGGAGTGGCTCTGATTCCTTGGCAGATTGGTGACTTAATTAGACGATTGGTAAAAACTGCAAATCAGGTGGAAACAGTTTGTCAAGGATGCGGTTTAGCATTTCATGACACAGATGCCGGATTTTGTAAAAAGTGTGGTAAACAATTAATAATTCATTAATAATATTTGATAAGTAGAGCTTGCTGAATAAAAGGGTTCAGTTTCATTCAGCAAGCCCTAATTAAGTCAATTTTCTACAGCAGGAGATTCAAAACTTATATCTTCATATATATTTTCTGTGAGACAGCGAAAATCTACACTTGCTAAATGCACATTTTCTCCTTGTCCAAAACTATAAAATACCCATTGTCCTTCGGAATTTCGCCGGAAAATTTCTACATTTATCCGGGTTTGACTTACCAATACATATTCCTGAAGTGATTCTAAGTGACGATAATCAGCAAATTTATCACCTCTATCAAAGGCTTCTGTGCTGGGAGATAGCACTTCAATAATTAAACAGGGATAACGCAAAAAGTTATGAAAAGCCTTATCTTTTTGGTCGCAACTGACTATGATATCAGGATAATAATAGGTGTTAATTGATTCAATGTCTGCTTTAGTATCGGCAATGTAAGCTTGACATCCACTACCACGCAGATGATTTCTCAGCATAGCAAAGACATTGCCAGTAATAATGACATGAGTATTACTAGCCCCTGCCATTGCGTATACTTCTCCGTCTCTGTATTCATGCTTGATAGGGCTGGTTTCTTCCCATTGGAGATATTCTGCGGGGGAAAGATAGTTATAGTTGGGAGTGGCAATCATAGTATTAATTAGGTGATAATTTGGGATGTGTTTCTGAGTATTTGGTGACTATGGCAGAAACTTCTGGGTTATAAAGTCGCAGATAATTCCAGTAGTTTCCGAAAACTTGGCGAACGTAATTTTTAGTTTCATCAAAGGGAATTTCTTCCACAAACTCATCTGGATCTTTTTTGGGTATGGTTTGCAGCCATTTAGCAACGTTACCAGGTCCGGCATTATAACTAGCGATCGCTAACATGGAATTATTACCATATTGTTGATGGGTATAATCTAAATACCAAGTCCCTAACATAATGTTATCGCTGGGATTTTCTAGATTGATTTTTTTAAAGTCTACACCGATTTGTGGGGCTATCCATGCTCCTGTACTGGGCATAACCTGCATTAAACCAGTTGCCCCGACGGGGGATTTAATTTTCGCCTGAAAGCGGGATTCTTGGCGCATTAAAGCTGTAACTAATAGGGGATTCAATTGCCGGGAAGTAGACCATTTTTCAATTTCTTTAAAATAAGGAAAAGGATAACGGGCTTGCCAATAAATACCTTGTTGACTTAAAGCTTGATATTCAGCTTTTTCTGCTGGTGTTTCTCGGTCTTCTAATTTAGCAATTTTGTCAATTCCAATCAGATATTCACCCTTTGTCAACCTCATTAATCCTTCGGTAAATTGTTCTGCGATACTGGGCTGATTTTTGTTTTTAAATTCTGTTTCCCATTGCAACCAAGCATCACGATCTTGTCCCAGTAAATACAATTCATGGAAAGTCTCAGAACCCGCTGGAGGAACAGGACGTTGTGGAGGAATAATTGTCGGATTCATCACGCGCAGATTGTTAAAATCTCCCACATTTAAACCTAAAATACTCGCAGAACGCCAGGCATAATAAGATTGAGGAAATTCACTAATTACAGACTTATAAGCAGTAATAGCTTCCTGTTGTTTGCCTAGTGTCGTTGCCCATTTGCCTACCCAAAATCCGGCTCTAGGGGCTAAAATGCTGGTTTTATTATTAATAGTAATTGGTTCCGCCCATTGCCATGCTCCTAAATAGTCATTGTTTTTAGCTTTAGTTTGGGCGATTTTCCAACGAAACTCGGCAGCTTCATCGGTGCTGCTATATTTACCTAATAATAATTTCCATGTTGTACTAGCTGATTGATTATCTTTAAGAGATTCTAGCAGTTTGGCTTTTTTTACTAATGCTTGAGGTGCTTGATCGGGAAATTTATTAATTATTTGATCAAGATAGATAATAGAGTCTTTGCCTTTAGCAATGTCAGACAATCTTGATAGGGCTGTACCTGTTTCTTTGGCGGTGGGAAACTTTTGTAGTAATTGTTTATAAACCGCAATGGCTTGATCTTGTTCTTTATTTAATTGTAGTCCTCTGGCGATGCGATAGAGGTTAGTGGCTGTTTTTGGAGCTTGAATATAAGCATTTTTAGCTTTTGTAAATTCATTATTATTCCAGTAAGTTAAACCAATGAGTTCCCAATCTGTGGGTTTGAGTTGTGGCTGTTTCACCAACTGATCTAATATCCCCACAATTCCCGGCTCATCAGCGGCGTATTCAGCCAAGATTAATTGTAATTTGGGTTGATTAGGATTTTCTTTTAAGCGTTTGCGGATAATTTCCCAAGTGAGGGGATGGGAGGGAAATTGAGCGATCGCTTGATCAGATAATTTTGGTTGAGCGATCGCATATATGGCTTTCACTACAGCCGCTTCTTTACCATATTCCTTTAGTACCTTGCGGCGCAAATCGGAAGCTTGCTTATCTTCGCCCAAAATATCATGAGCCTGGGCTTGTTTAAGTAAAATATAAGGAGCTAATACAGGATAGTCTTTTTCTAGTCCTGTCAATAAACTCAGCGCTTTTTTCCCTTGAGAAGTTTCCACGTAATCACTAGCCAACAGATAACGAGCGCGTTCCCGATCTGGGGAACTACCTGTTTGGGCAATTTCCGTGAGTTTTGTTAATCTTTCTGGTACGGATTGAGACAATAGAGAAAAGACAACCGACTTAACTTTAGTAGTCTCAGATAGTTTTTCCGGCTTACTCTGACTCATGTTTAGCCATTGACTTAGAGTTTTGCCAACTTGGGGTGCTGATACCATTGCCCCAGTTAAAAAGGCACATAGTCCAGCACCAGCAAGCAAATAAATTTGTGTTTTCTGTAGTTTTTTAAACATTGATACTCGCTGTTGCCTAGTGTCTTACAGGGAAAGTTGGCCATTAGATGAATATTCTGGCAACCAACTTTATCATTAGGGTAACACCCCTGATTAAGTTTTACAGCTATGATGCAGGACTTTCCGCCAGTTTAGATAAATGCAACCTCTCTTTGATGCTGTGGTAACAGGTTGGTGTGAGGAAGTAATAACAATATAATTTGTAAAAATAAATACTATAGATATCTAGGATTTGGCAAATTTAATTTGCTCTACCTACTAGAAGAGCGATCTGCTTGCAGCAGCGCTTCGCTATCGCTATAACTCCTAATTGTATAATCATACTAGATTCTAATTTCCAAATTTTTAACTTAGGTAATACCATGAACAGAACAATTAATTTTCAAACTATTTCTTGGTTTTGGGATCTCCATACAAGAAAACTCATTGAACTTGATCCACCTTATCAAAGACGTAGTGTTTGGAATCAAGACTATAAAGACTACTTTATTGACACTGTACTTAATGGTTATCCTGCACCTGCCATATTTATATATCAAGAGATTACACCTGAAGGAGTATCTAAAATTAGTATAGTTGATGGCAAACAAAGATTATCTACTTTGTTTGAATTCGCTAATAATGAATTTCCTGTATATGAAAATGCTACGATTTCAAGATTGCGTGGTAAATACTTTAAAGATTTAGATGTTGATGATAAACAGAATTTCTGGAAATATCAGTTCGCTATTGAATATTTACCATCATCTGATGAAAAAATTATTGGTAATATATTTGACCGGATTAATCGCAATGTAATTAAGCTGACTCTTCAAGAACTTCGTCATGCCAAATTTAACGGAGTTTTTATTACTGCTGTAGAAGATTTAACTATATGGATGTTTGAATATTTAGGGGGCAATTTTCCGACTATTGATCAAAGAACAAAAAAGCAAATGAAAGATGTGGAAATGGTTGCACAACTATTACTTTTTCTAGAAGAAGGCGTGAGGGCTTATAGTCAAGAATATCTTGATAAATCATTTAGTGATAGAGATATTGATTGGGAATATGAGGAGAATATTAAAGCTGAATTTCGTCATACTGTTGAATCCATCAAAAGCATATTAGAATTATCACAGGATATAAATTTATCTAAAACTAGATTAAAAAATCAAGCTGATTTTTATTCTCTATTTGGTGCTATTGCTGAGTTAAATCGTGAAAATGAACTCAAGATCAGTAAAGAAATTTGTGAAAGAATTAAGAGTTTTTTAGAAGTAGTAGAAGATAAAGAATTAAGAAATGTGTCTAGAGATTCATTAGACAATTATCACAGAAATGCACTAGACTACTATAAAGCAGTTAAACAGTCATTTACAGATTCAGGCGCTAGAAAAACTAGAATTAGAATTATGAAATCTGTAATTCAGGAAAATAATTGATTTACAAAATTAAATATATGATCTATCCCTCTATATTAGAGCGCAAATATAATGAATATCTACCTTTTGTGAGAGTAGTTGCTGAAAGGGTAAAATCCACCTTAATAAACTTCTGTGAAAGCAAAGGATATGCTTTTTCGTCACGGATTAAAAGTATTGAATCTCTAGCGGAGAAAATTGAAACAGGCAGATTTAAAAGCTGGTCAGATTTAGATGATTTATTTGCTTGCACAATTATCATACCGACATTATTACATGAAGAAGACGTGATAACATTTTGTCAAGATGTTTTTGAGATTAAACCTAAACCACGCATAATTAAACGAGGACAACATAAAAAATCTCCTGATACTTTTAAATTTGACTCAACAAGAATTTATACTCAACTAAAAAAAGAAGATAACATAGATTTAAACAATCAATTAAATATTTATAATATTACCTTTGAAATTCAGGTTAAAAGTGCTTTTGAACACGCTTGGGCAGTTTCAACTCATGATTTAGTATATAAAAGTCCTGAGATTGATTGGAAAAAATTACTTTTAGCAGCACAAATTAAAGCTAATGTTGAACAACTGGATACCCTAATTCTGGCGTTTGAACAAACCTCTGCTATTATCAAAGAAAATGATTATCCTGAAATAAAAATCAAAAATAAATTAGCGCGTGAGATTAAAAATTTGTTTGAAACAGATAAACTTCCTGATGAACTAAAACCAAAAGATATGAACCGTTTTTGTGATAATTTA
Organism: Nostocales cyanobacterium ELA583; assembly: GCA_037131225.1. GTDB lineage: Bacteria > Cyanobacteriota > Cyanobacteriia > Cyanobacteriales > Nostocaceae > Dolichospermum. The sequence goes on from JBAXRM010000148.1 coordinate 6,467, forward strand.
TATCGTCTTCTAGCTGCTAGAGATCCGGAAATAAATAACCAAGAAATTCAAAAAATTATTAATGTTATTAGAACAGAAATTCAAGCAACATCATTTGCACAAATTCCTCGAAGTATTTCCTTATTTCAATATTTTTTGGCTATTTTAATACGCAATCAAATTATTGAATTTCCTATAAAAAATATTATTACCATATAACAGAAGAAGTGACTACTCTCTACCCTGATACAAACATAGATAATAATTCTATTTTCCTTTATAGCAATGATATTTAAGTAAATTTTGGCTATTAGCCCAGAAATTAATTTCCGGGCTAGTAAGAAAGTTTATTGATCTTCTAACTGACTACTGAATTCTCTAGGAGAACGTCGTTTTAACTCAACTGATTCAGTGCGCGGTAATAAGTCAAATACTTCTCTCAATTTATCGTCTATTTCTTCAAAAGGTACTTGGCCTTTTTTATTGAAAACTACCTTACCTGATTGGTCAAAAATCACAACTTGAGGAACACTTCCTCCATAATAATATCCTGGTTCTGTGGGTTGATAGGTGGTTTTGTCAGCTAGAATAGTATCGACGCTGATAGGAATGATTTCTGTTGCGCGTCCATAGAATGCTTGCATTTCCGAAACAACCGGCGCATATTGTTTGCAATCGCTACTATCATCAGTGTAAAATGTCAATATTGCTGGCTTATGTTCTGCTAATGTCTGCGCTAATGTTTCTTTGGAAGGAACTAGAGAACCATTACCAGCATAAATTACAAAAATATTGCCATCATATCTGTCATCTTTAATACCTGCTAATGCTGGCTGCATAGTAATTAAGAATAGGCAAACAAGCAGCACTAAGCATTTCGCCACTAAACGGCGACCGTTAGTAATTATTTGAGTTTGTAAAAAAAGCCACTTTGTGCTATTCATTAACAGAAACCTTGTCTTTGTTACTATTTTTCCTAAGTTTGTGCTGAACTGATGTTAACTGGTTGGATAATAATCACGCGCACGCACTATTTTTTAAGATAACCTTTACATGGTAGTTTCTGGAAAAAATTATTTTTTAGTGAATAATGTGGAGACGTTCCCTGGAATATCTCTACTAGAGATGTCTTTTTGATGCTATCTTCTCTAATTAGTTAAACTTGCAGTTTGAAATTCTTTTTGCAATTATTAGGTTATTCATAAATCATGACTGTGGCTAAGAAAATAAAAGTTATAGATAGACTCCGCTTGGGTTTTGCAGTATCAATGGCAAAAAGTGTCACCTTTTTGGTTAGGTCACTGCGTCTTGGTGCTGCTAGTGTCTTACCAGGTTCAATTGCGCGACGGATAGAACCGCGAATTTTGGAGTTATTGAGTCAGCAAGTACAGAATGGGGTAATTCTCATTGCGGGGACGAATGGGAAAACTACTACAGCGTTACTGTTATGCACCATTTTAGAACGGAAGGGTTTCCGTGTTGCCCATAATTCTACAGGTGCAAATCTGGAAAATGGGTTAGCGACGGCTTTAATAGATAATGCTAATCTATTAGGAAATCTCAATGTAGATTATGCAATTTTAGAAGTAGATGAAAATATAGTTCCCAAGGTTTTAAAATCGCTCCAACCTCGAATTATTCTTTGTTTAAATTTGTTCCGTGACCAATTGGATAGATACGGAGAAGTAGATAGTATTAGTAAGCGGTGGACAAAGGTTATTGCTACTTTGCCAGAAACAACGGTAGTTATTCCCAATGCTGATGATCCGACTTTATCATATTTGGGTCAACAGTTGCCCCAAAAGGTTTTATTCTTTGGTTTAAATGAACCGGAAAATTATTTAGAAGCCATTCCTCATGCGGTTGATTCTATCTATTGTCCCAGATGTGGTCATGCTTTAGATTATCGAGGAGTTTATTTATCCCATTTGGGAGATTTTACCTGTCCTAGTTGTGGTTTTACTAAAAGTCAACCCGTATTATTAAGTCAGGAATGGTCACAAATTCTTGTTGGTTTATATAACAAATATAATACTTTAGCCGCAGCCACAGCAGCGCAGGAATTAGGAGTAGATGAAGTTAGTATTAGAGATGGAATTAATAATTTTCAAGCTGCTTTTGGTCGGGCAGAAGATTTAGTTATTGATGGTAAAAGGGTGAGAATTTTATTATCAAAAAATCCTGTAGGCACAAATGAAACTATTCGCGTCGTCACTCAAAGTACCGATAAAACTACTTTATTGGTGTTGAATGACAGGACTCCCGATGGTACTGACGTATCATGGATTTGGGATGTGGATACAGAAAAGTTAGTAGCACGGGGTGGAACATTGATTGTCAGTGGCGATCGCGTGTATGATATGGCTTTACGTCTACGTTATAGTCAGGAGTCTCTAGATAGTGACATTAAGCTGATTGTAGAGTCAAATTTACAGCAAGCGATCGCTACTGCTCTAGAGCATACACCAGCGAATGAAACCTTACACATTCTCCCCACCTATTCAGCCATGCTAGAAGTACGAGAAGCGTTGACTGGTAGGAAAATCCTCTAACAACTAACAACTAACTTTATGAAAATAGTCAAACTGATTTTGCTTGCCTTTCCTGTGTTTTTAGCATCTTTGTTATTAGTAGTCAATCCAGCACAGGCTTCCATACTCAAGGCTACACCTGCGATACAAATGCTTGTGGTGAAATCTACTCAAGCAAATCTTGATATAGCTACACCGCAAATAAATAGCATTACACATTCTGTTATAGAACAAACTGGTTGCAGTTGTACTAATTGTGTTCAAGCTAATTTACATAAATTACAAGGTAAGTTACCTATGACTGGGATTTTCTAAATTAGAATAATAAATTTTTTACAAGCAAATCTGGCGGTTTCTAACCGCCTCAAAATTAAAAAGTTTAAATTCTGGAGTTTTTAATATATTCAGAAATTACAATAAATCATGTTAGAAAAAAAACTATCTACACATTTATTAAAAGCAACCATTGTAGGTTTAATGGTTGCTTTATTTGGATGTGGAAATAAAACTACCAATACCACCAATAAGAATATTAACAATAATTTACCCTTAGTAGTAGCTACCAATAGCGTAATTTGCGATTTAACAAAACAAATTGCTGGAGATACAATTAATCTTATTTGTTTAATTCCTCCTAGTATCAATCCCATAAATTATAAACCCATACCAGAAGATATTCAAGCCATAAAAAATGCTAGTTTGGTATTATATCATGGTTATAACTTTGAACCAGGATTAACAAAAACAATTAAGGATATTAAAAATTCCAAACTCAAAATTGCCGTTACTGAAACTAGGGACATAAATACCATCAAAATCAGCAAAAACCGTAAACAAATTATTGAACCTCATGTTTGGCATAATCCAAATAATACTATCAAAATGGTAAAGATAATTAATAGAAGTTTAGTTAAATTAGTACCAAAAAACAAAAATATCTATAATAAAAACACAAAAAAAGTTACCCAAGAAATCAATCAAATCAATAGTTGGATTAAAGTAAGATTAGCTAGTATTCCCGATAAAAATCGGAAATTAATTACAACTAATTCAGCCATGATTTATTATGTCAAGGCTTATGATATTCCCTATTCAGTAAATTTAGCTAATATCAAAAATATAGGAAAATTGACAGATACAAAAATCAGCAATTTGGCTAGAGATATTCAAAAATCTCAAGTACCAACAATTTTTGCAGATACAAATACCAATTCTAATTTACTCGCACCTGTAGCGACAGCAGCGAAAGTAAAGGTTTTTCAAAGACCACTTTATATTGACGGACTAGGTGAAGCAGGAAGTGACGGAGAAACCTATCAGAAAATGATGACTGCTAATACAAGAATCATTGTAGAAGGATTGGGAGGAACATATTTGAAATTTGAGCCTAAAAATTCTCAAAATAAATAGCCACTGAATTCCCATAGAAACAAAATATTTGCTACTTATGTCTAATCACCAAGCTGCTGTTACAAGCAATGCTACGCTTGAAATTTATACAGCATTGGATTGGGTGTAAAGTTACCAGGGAACACAACTAAATGAAGCATCTATCGTACCGATATGGTATTTTGACGCTGTTTTCTATGTTTAACCTCATGGGTATGACTAGCAATAACAGTGTCTTGGCGCTACCAGAGGGAGAAATAGCAAATCAAGTTTGCACCAAAGGAGGTGCTGCTGTTGTCACAGTTAAAGATGGTAATGGACATGGTAGCGGTTTTCTGGTCAGTCAGGATGGTTTAATTATTACCAACGCTCATGTAGTTGATGGTAGTCCTAGCGTTGTCACCGTGGTGTTTCGGGATGGTAAGCAAGTACCCGCAGATGTGATCGGACAGAATGCACCTGTTGTCAATGTTAGGAAATAGGCGAATATAATAGCTCTGCTATTTCGTTTTCTACACAATTTTTTCTCTGGTTCTGCTTCTACTATACTTGAGGCAGAGCCTCAAAATTACATTCCCAGCCGGAGTCTGGGAACGAGTCAATTCAATTAGTCATTTAGCCGGGGAATAAATTCCCCGTCTTATAGCTAAAGTCGGTTTCAACCGACTGGGAATTAAGGGGAGAGAATTGATTTATAACTGTTCGTTCGTAGTCAATTAGTCATTTATCCAGGGAATAAATTCCCTGTCTAATAGCTAAAGTCGGTTGAAACCGACTGGGAATTAAGAGAAGGAAATTGATTTATAAGCGTTGGTATATCAACCTCCAAAAATTCCCAAAACCTGATAAAATACCCAAACAACATCTTAAAAAATAGTCGGTTTCAACCGACTTGAGCTATTAGACAGGGAATTTATTCCCTGGATAATCTGGATAATCTGGATAATCTGGATAAATAAACGCCGAAAGAAACCCCTGATTATTTTAAAATCAATTATGACTTTGTGGAGATTGTATTATCATATTATTTGGGCTACGAAAAAACGCAGGTAGTGGTAAATATGTAGTGAAGTACCAGTATTTTTAAATTCAACTATTTCAGCTTGGATGTCAATCTCCAGACCTACTTGCCCCAATTGTGGTTCTCAACACACTGTTAAA
>JBAXRM010000149.1:0-11301 GCA_037131225.1 Nostocales cyanobacterium ELA583
CATTGGGTTGTAGATAATTCTAAAATTTAAAAAATCACCTGCTGAATGTGGGTTAGTAAGTGTATATGTTATAAAATTAAACTGGTTTTTGTAAGTAACTATGGCAAAATGATGATATGAAGTATAAAAAAACTTGACATCTACCAAAAGTTAGATATTTACAATATTTCCAAAACATCTGACTTAATAGACATTTGCTATACTCAACACGGCTTAATTCTGTAAGGGTTTAGCAGTGCTAGCAGTGCTAAACCCCTACAAATCGGGGTTTCTTGAATCCAGATGACTCTTTGAGGATCTGCAACAGCCTGTTTTTGAATCCAAGGTAAAGTTTGTACCTCTACAGCGCCAGGAACAATTTTACCTGCCCTGACCATTTCATGATAAACGGCTGTGGGGATAACAATCCCAGTGTAAAGTTTTTGGAGTAAGTCTAGCTGATTGATTGCTGCTAAATTAGTAATTGGTGATGTATCACTGACAATAATCACAATAACCCCATTGATTCTAGGGTTTTTACATCTGATTGACAATCCTCTACATCGTAATTGATACAAAGTCCCCGTAATGCAAGTTGATGTTGAAACTCAATTACTGTGAGTCCAGTCCAAGCACGAACTTTACCGCTACTAATTTTTCCTTGCTGATAAAGCATAATAGCGACTTCTAATTTTAGTTCACCTTCCGTCATTTTGCTGGCTCGGAGAATATCATCAGGTATTAAGACGCTCATAATCAAGTTTGCAATTGTAATTTATATAATTTTAGCACTTCTTCATGTATAAGTTGATTTTGACACAGCACCTGTAAAAAATGGCAGATGCGGACAGGCAAAATAAACATATTAAAAACTCTCATGACATGGACACCCCTCCACGCCCAAATACATCGTACCATCCGCGATCGTAATCTACTCCCACCCAAACAACATCTATTAGTTGCAGTATCCGGTGGACAAGATTCCCTATGTTTAATTAAATTACTATTAGACTTACAACCCAAATGGGAATGGAACATAGCCATAGCTCATTGTGATCATTGTTGGCGTGAAGACTCCCAAGCAAATGCCTACCACGTCGCCAATTTAGCAAAAACTTGGCACACACCCTTTTATTTAGAAACAGCCAATCAACCCGTCAAAAGTGAAGCCACAGCCAGAAATTGGCGATATCAAGCCTTAACAAAAATTGCCCAATGTTATAACTATCAATATATTATTACCGGACATACCGCCAGCGATCGCGCCGAAACCTTACTATACAATTTAATCCGTGGCACAGGCGCAGATGGTTTACAGGCATTAACTTGGCAACGGCCACTAACCGATAATATTATCCTAGTCCGGCCATTATTAGAAATTACCCGTTCCCAAACAGAGCAGTTTTGCCAAAAATTTAATTTACCAATTTGGGAAGATTCCACCAATCAGAATTTACAATATCCACGCAACCGTATTCGTCAAGAATTGATTCCATATTTAAAAGAAAATTTTAACCCCCAAGCAGAAGCCAACTTAGCGCAAACAGCAGAACTTCTCCAAGCAGAGGTAGAATTTTTAGAACAAACAGCCCTTCAGTGGCGGCTAGAAGCAAGCAATGGTGATAAAGATAGTTTACAGATTAACAGGCGCATCTTACAAAAAGCACCCTTAGCACTGCAACGTCGTGTTATGCGTCAAATCCTCCAAAAAATACTTCCCGACGCTCCCAACTTTGAACACATTGAAAAATTAACAACCTTAATTACAGCCCCCAATCGTTCTCAAACAGATCCTTTTCCTGGAGGTTTGACAGCAATAGTGCAAAATGACTGGATTGTTTTTAATGAATCAGGAAAGAAGGATTTCGATCCTTCCTTCTTGCTAAGACGCTAATACCTCTGGCAGATTCATAAAACTCTCAATTAACTGACCCAGATCAGTAATAACCTGAAGTTGAGAATCACCAACTGCTTGTACCTGATTTAAAGATTCAGCAATCTTTTGTAATTGATGCCGTAATCTATCAAGAGCATCTTGAATAGGTTGCAAAGCTTCTTGATAAAGATTAACTCTACCCCAACACTCAGCAGTTGCAGTTCGTAAATTTAGCAATTGCTCCTCTAGGGATTTTACTTCCTGGTGCTTGGCTTCTACCTCCTGGGTTTGAAGATCAATTGCTCCTTGATCTGCTTCAATAGCAGTCAGCATCTGGGCTATATCACTCTCTAGCTTTTGGATTTGGGCAGATTTTTGCTGTTTTTGAGCTTCAAGTTGCAAAATTATTGTTTCTAAATCACTAGATTCACCCTTGATATCTACTGAAATCCCTTGTCTTTGCCACAATACAATTTGGTTCTGCTGGAGAGTTTTTTGCTGTCCAATCAAATTGCGTCTTTGTCCAACCAGACTTTCGTTTAGCATCTGGTAAAGATCCTGTTCATCACCCAGTTCTGATTCTAAATTTACCCGTTCCTCTCCAGAGGAATCGAGAATTTTTTGCTGAAGTTCTTCTATAAATTCTTGCTTGTATTTAAGTTCCTGCTCTTGTTCTTGCACAAAATTAGAGTCTCTATCCAACTTCTCCTGCCAGTCTTGCACCATTTTCTCCAATTCTTTCAGAGGCATTTGCTGCAAAGCTGTCACATCAATTTCCGGTTTAGAAATTTCAGCATCAGTTTTAGTTGCTAAAGTATGTAGCTTTTGGTGCAATTTCTCCTCAGTTTCTAAATCCTGTTTGAGAATGGCAGTTAATTCCTGCTTACTATCAACTATTGTTATTTTTAATTGTCCCTGGGTAATTTGTTGTGCCAAAGAATCTTGTGCCTGCTGCAATTCATTTTGGCGAACATAAAAACCTTCCAGAAGTTCATCTCTCTCCCTTTGCTGCTGATTGGCCAAGTGACGTTGGATCTCCAATTTTTGCCAGTGTAGGTTTAAAGCATCCTGTTGTTTTTCGGCAAATTCAAAAGCGTAATTAAGACTTTCCTTAACTGTCTCAATAGGATTAGTTTGACCAGATAAGCGATTCAGTAAATCATTTAACGCCTGATTACGCTTCTCATCTACAGATTGAGACTGTTGAAGATTTAGCCTGATCTCTTCTAAGCAGCGTTGCTCAACGCGCAAATGTTCCCAAGCACCCTCCAAATTTTGGCGATTACGTTCCACCTCTGCTCGTAACCGTTCAACTTCCGCGCGGGACGTGTTAATTAAATTTTGTTGCGTATCTATCCGTTTAGAATCATGCTCCAGTTTTTGCACCTCGTCCCAACGAGACTCCATCTCCATTTCCCGACGATTCAGTTCCTGAATTTGGAGATTCAGCGACTGCTTCCACTGGTCAATTTCCTCTTCCTTGAGTTTAAACTTTTCCACCTGTCGGGAAAAATTCTGCAAAATATTGACCAATGGACGACCTGCATCTTGAATCCGCTGTACTTGACGATTCGGACTCAATTCCACCAGTACCAATGCGCCATCATTCAATTTACTTGCTTCATCAGCAGCAATCATTTCGTCCGGTACTGGACTCCAATTTTGGTCATTACGTTGACAAGCGATCAATTTGAGTTCGCTTTTGCCAGCGCCACCCAGTAGGCTACCTTTCTGTTTTTGTACTTCTGCTAAATACAGCACACCGTTAATCCTTTTGATGTACTTTGTGTTCGTATTCTATGATACACCTTAAATAATTCTGTCAACTTGGTTTTGTTCAACATTAGTCTAGCAGCATAAGCAAGATACAACTATTTTCTTAGACATGATATATACTGAATATTCTGATACTTGATTTAATTAAAATCATTTTTACTACCCCTAATTATATATTCCTAACCAATAATCTGAACATAACTTCCTTGTCATCAATGTCTTTAGATTTATGATACCGCAGAATTCACCGAGTCTCTGAGTCAGGAGCAAAAATCTTTTGCTATTTGGCTGATGAAGTAATTTTTTTACCTTACGCAAGTGATTACCGCTATAATTAAGTACTCAGACATAATCAAATCCATTGGTGGAGACAAGTAACAGGAAAACAACTTGTGTAATTAATTATGTTCAATTACTTACAATATTGATCCTTGGGAAATATCATGAGAATCTAGAAGTCAAAATCAAGGTGTAAACAGTAACCTGTAGGAGAAACCTATTTAGAAATTTCTGAGTTTCATCGAGTCTGATAAGTTTTACTTAAACAGAGTGTAACCTAATAGAAATAAAAATAGTGCTGTTGCAAACTGTGAGGTAATTTAAGTCAAAATTCATCGAGCAATAACACTGAAACATGAAGGAGTGCTTCATAGCTAAATGCAGGGAAATTTAAATGAGATTGATATTTGCAGCATCCTACAACTAATCGAGTTAGGACAGCGGACTGGACAGTTATGGGTGGAAGCCCACACATCACATCCAAGTCATAAACTTAGTGAGGAAGAAACTTTCAAAAATCGGCAAAGAGACGAAAGTACACCACAATCATGGTTTGTATTTTTTCTCAATGGTCAAATCGTCTATTGCCAAGCAGGTGACAGTAGTTTATCGCGGCTTGACGATTACTTACGTCATTACCGAGTCGAACAGCGGCTTAAATCCAAACAACTAGCATCCCTAACAGTCACCAATTCTCCAGAATATGCTTATATTTGGGCGCTTTTGGAGGAGAATATTATTACTCCAAAAATTGCTCGAACAATCATTTACGGTTTAGTACAAGAGACTTTATTTGATCTTTTGAGCCTACACCAAGGCAGCTTCATTTTTGATTTAGGCACAGCACTAGTACCACAACTAACTACCTTAGAAATTGCTCCACTAGTTGCCAAAATTACTAAACAAGTGCAAGAATGGAAGCAATTATACCCACATATCCAATCTACAGAACAATTACCCGTTCTAGCCGACATGGCTAAACTAAGTGCCTCCTTATCAGAAGATACAGTTAAAAAGCTACATAAATGGGCTGATGGGAAAACTTCTTTACGCCAACTAGCTCGCTATCTCAACCGGGATATTTTAACGTTAGCAAAAACTATCTATCCTTATGTGCAGGAGGGCTGGCTACAACTAGTATATTCAGACACACATAAAATCGGTAAAGAAAAACAAAACCTGGAAACAAAAAAATATCAAAGGCGGATAGTATGTATTGAAGATACACTAGTGATTTGTGAGACGATAAAATCCATCCTCAAATTACAAGGTTATGAAGCGATTTCTATCACTAATCCCCTGCAAGCTCTTAGTCTTGTCTTTCAACTTCAGCCAGATTTAATTCTCTGCGACATTGCCATGCCGGAATTAGATGGTTACGAGATTTGTGCTATGTTGCGGCATTCCACAGCATTTCGGATTGTACCAATTATTATGCTGACTGGCAAAGACGGATTTATTGATCGCGTTCGTGCCAGGATGGTAGGAGCAACTGATTATCTGACTAAACCCTTTACAGATCAAGAATTGCTAATGCTAGTAGAGCAATATCTTAATTTAGATTATTATACAGGTATACCAATAGGATACAAGAATTGTTAATTGGGTGCAAGATGGGGTAAAAGATGTTATCACAAGAATGAAATTAGTTATGTAACTAACTTCCATATACGGTACAGTTGTGAAACAATAGACTTAATTTATACAGTTAATCTTTGTTCGTCAGAGCATAATGATTTTCCTGAATGGAAAATCTAAATTAGGAGGTAAATAGACATTTATGAGCACAATTCTCATTGTTGAAGACAGTATTGCCCAAAGGGAGATGATTACAGACCTTCTAAAAGCTAGTGGCTTAAAAGTCACCCATGCCAGCGATGGAGCGGAAGCTTTAGAAGCGATTCAAAATACACCTCCCGACTTAGTGGTTTTGGATATTGTTATGCCCCGCATGAATGGTTATGAACTCTGCCGTCGCTTAAAATCTGATCCTAAAACCCAAAATGTTCCTGTAGTGATGTGTTCTTCTAAAGGTGAAGAATTTGATCGCTATTGGGGGATGAAGCAAGGGGCAGATGCCTATATAGCTAAACCCTTTCAACCAACTGAGTTGGTAGGAACAGTCAAACAACTACTGCGAGGACAAGGATGAAAATAATATGGGAAGCATTCCAGATTTTTTAAGTGGGACTGGGCAAGATCAATTCCGTCCTGAATTACAATTAGAGAGTCCTGAAGGTGAGTTGCATTTGCGGTTTTATTTGCCTTCACGTCAGGAATTTGCATTACCAGCCATAGGAATTCGGGAAGTAATTGAACTTAGTCCTGATCGGATTACACCAATTCCTAATACATCTCCCTTACTTTTAGGGACGCTAAATTTACGGGGACGCTTGATTTGGGTAGCTGATTTAGGTCAATTTCTTGGTGAAACAACCCCGTTAAACACGGATCACTCAGAAATTCCCGTCATTGCTATTGAAGATCAAGATACAATAGTAGGCTTAGGAGTAGAAGAAATTTGTGGGATGGACTGGCTTGATGTACAGTATCTAATGCCACAAAGTAACGTGCCAGATTCTATGTCCCCGTTTTTGTGTGGAGAGTGGTTATTTGATACAGAAAAAGAAAAAAAATATTTGCGATTACTGGATCAAATAGCAATTTTGCGAAGTGCGCGGTGGGCAGGGTGAACTTAAGTGGAATCAACTTGGGAGGGAGGAAATGGAAACACGTATAGATGATAGCGAAACGCTCCGCAGGAATCAAGAATTAACTTATGATCGAGCTAGAATAGCCTATGAACAACAAGACTATGAATTAGCTGCGATAGTAATTAATCAGTTCATGGAAAATTCATCAGATGACCCTAATGCACATTTGCTAAAAGGACACATCTACTATATGCTGCAACAGTATGATGTGGCACAAGATGAATATCAAAATGTATTGCACCTCACAGATGATCAAGAAATTATTAGTCTTGTTAATAATTGTCTTGCAACTATAAATCAGTTTATACAGCCTTTTGGTGATGATCAATCTGCACCTTATGATCTGCTGACAACTAAAGAATCTTTGGATTTAGGGGTAATGGGAAATTTAAATGGCAGTATGAACTCTTTTGAAGAATACGAACCGCCTCTAGATTCTCTAGAACATAATCCATTTGCAAGTCATCTAGATAGTATGGAATTCGACAGCAATTCATCAGATAGGACAATAACTGATGATCCCTTTGGCGTATCTGCTGAATATCTCACTAATGATCCGATATCAGATCAATTGGAGTTACCGCATTTTTGGCAAGAAGAAGTTTCTGCCAATCATAATCATGATGATATTAATCACAATTTAGCTAATGGAAGTTCATTAATAATTGATGATGCCCAAAGCTATTCACCTTTTGCGGAAACTAAATTATCGGTTGACTTTGACTCTGAAGGTCAGACTGAGCTATTTGGAGGAGAAGATATAGACGACTTAATGAATGATGATTTTGCAAACTTAACTCCCATCGTCAAAGATACATATTTGGAGACTAATGAACAGTTAATCCACAATAATAACAACAATATAAGAAATAATTGGGAAAATAGCTTGGAAGATGACTTATCCATCAGTGGATCTAATGGTTTGGTGCATGAAATTTCTGAAGAAATAGAATCTGAGTCAGAGACCAGACTCAATCAGCATCAACCAATATCAGCATCATTTACCAACAGTTCTCCATCACCACAGCAGTTTAATTTTAACTCTTCATCAGCAAAAAATTATTTTGATGATGATAGCTTTGACTTAGATGCGTTTGAATCTGCTTTCGGGGCAGAAAATGAAGCAGATTTTGGTACGGAAACTTTTTTTACCCCAAAAGATACAAATAATATCTCCAGTGGCAGCAGTAATAAGAATAATATAGAGTTTTTAAAGGACTTTGATGAATTTGATGATCTCGGTGATATACCAGGATTTGACCTGACTGAAGATGGCACTTTTGACGATGGGGGAATGCTGTCAGAATCTCTAGATAGTCGGGGGAATTCCATCAATCAATTTGTTGATGACTCCTTCAATGATAACAAAGAGGATGTCTATGAAGATATCAACCATCGTGATGAAGAACTATTCACAATTACAGGCACGCAAGAAGCAGTTCCTGTCTTTACTCAATCAGATGTTGCCAAGACAGAACCAATTGTAGCTTCAGAACAGGGACTATTTGGTCCCTTTGAAAATGCCCCCTTAGACCAGAAACAATGGTGGATAGCTGGAAGTGTTGGTTTGGTATCAGTAGTAGGTGTAGCTATTGTTAGTGCTTTAGCAATTTCAATTTCACCGGCTCAACAACGGGAATCAGTGAGAAATACGGGTTGGTTAATGGCCTTAGCTGCAGGAGCTACAGGTGCAGCTACCGCTGGGTTTATGGGTAATCTCACGCTCAAGCAAATTCGCCGGACAACTAAGGATCTGCAAAGTCAATTTGATGCTGTTCGTCAAGGCAATTTGAATGTGGAAGCGACAGTCTATTCACAAGATGAATTAGGCTATTTAGCTACTGGCTTTAATGATATGGCTAGGGTAATTTTCACCACTACCAATGAAGCCCAACGGAAAGCCATTGAAATGGAAGAGGCTAAAGAAAACCTGCAACGTCAGGTAATTCGCCTTCTGGATGACGTAGAAGGAGCAGCTAGAGGAGATTTGACAGTTCAAGCTGAGGTTACAGCCGATGTCCTGGGAGCGGTAGCTGATGCCTTTAACCTGACAATTCAAAATCTCCGGGATATTGTTCAACAAGTAAAAGTAGCAGCACGGGACGTAACCAAAGGTTCAACCAATTCAGAAACCTTTGCTAGAGCCTTGTCTGGGGATGCTTTACGACAAGCTGAAGAGTTAGCTGTCACCTTAAATTCTGTCCAGGTAATGACTGATTCTATCCAACGGGTAGCAGAAGCAGCCAGGGAAGCAGAATCTGTGGCCCGTGAGGCTAGTAAAATTGCTCAAAAAGGAGGAGAGGCGGTAGAAAATACGGTGACAGGGATTTTGGAAATTCGAGAAACAGTGGCAGAAACTACTCGAAAAGTGAAACGATTGGCGGAATCTTCTCAAGAAATTAACTCTATCGTGGCTATAGTTTCACAAATTGCCTCCCGTACTAATTTATTAGCTCTTAATGCCAGTATTGAAGCGGCAAGAGCGGGAGAGGCAGGTCGGGGATTTGCTATTGTTGCTGATGAAGTCCGACAGTTGGCAGATCGATCTGCTAAGTCTTTAAAAGAAATTGAGCAAATCGTGATGCAAATTCAAAGCGAAACTAGCTCAGTAATGATGGCAATGGAAGAAGGTACACAACAGGTAATTCAACAAACTAAATTAGCTGAAGAAGCCAAGCGATCGCTTGATAACATCATCCAAGTTGCAGAACACATTGATATTTTAGTAAGATCAATTACCAGTGATACCGTAGAACAAACGGAAACTTCTCGTGCTGTGGCACAAGTAATGCAATCTGTGGAACTAACAGCACAAGAAACCTCTCAAGAAGCACAACGGGTTTCTGGAGCTTTGCAACATTTGGTGGGGGTATCCCGTGACTTGATTGCCTCTGTGGAACGCTTCCGAGTAGAAACTATCGAATCAAGGTAAGAGGCAAAAGTAAAAAGGCAAAAGTAAAAATTAATGTATACTTCTATGCCTAGTCTTTTACCTTTTTTGTTTGCTATGCGCCTTTTCTTTTTTTCTTTTACCTTTAGTATCCTGATTTAACTAAATCTATGCAGCCGGAACAACAACAACGGATTTTAGGTTACTTTCTCGAAGAAGCTAGAGAACACCTGAACACCATCGAACAGGGCTTACTGAATCTCCAAAGTACCCTGAACGATTCAGAAATGATTAATGAAGTCTTCCGTGCAGCCCACTCTATCAAAGGTGGTGCGGCCATGTTGGGTTTTAGCAGTATTCAGCATACATCCCACCGCCTTGAGGATTGCTTCAAAATTCTGAAAGAAAATCCTATTCAAATAGACCAAAGGTTAGAATCTTTACTGCTGGATGTTTGTGATACCTTGAAAGCCTTGATAGACAATCTTGGTAATCCCTTTGGGTTATCAGAGGGAAAAGCTCAAGCTTTGATGGCTAAAACTGAACCAGTCATGCAGTTGCTGAATGAGTATATAGAAACATTATTAAAACAGGGAAATACTAGAGTAACAAGCTTTAATGAATCCTCTGTCACCCGGTTACAAATAGATACTCCTGCTCACACACAGATTCACAATTCACCTGTCACAACCAAACAAAATCAAGATTGGACAGAATTTCAAGCTCAGGTTCTACAAATCCTCCGGGAAATGTTGCAACAGTTTAAACAAACTAACTTAGGAAATTCCCGCGAAAATTTGCAGGAATGCTGTCACCAATTAGCAAAAATCGGCAGAGACTTAAATTTATCAAATTGGTGTGGTTTGTGTGAATCAGCAGCCCTAGCTATATCCAATCTCGATAATAGTTATCTGACTTTAGCCAAAATTATTATTACTGAAATTAAACAGGCTCAAGAATTAGTTCTTCGAAATAAAGATGCAGAAATTGCTATTAGTCAACAACTAGAAACGCTTTTACCGCTCGCGCCACTGGAGTTATTGGAATTCGAGGAAACTGAACCTGAAGAATCTTTATTTACAGAACAAACAGAACTAAATTTAGAACCAGCAGTAAATATCATTAGTAACAATAAATTTACTGATCAATCTTTATTGAATCATCATTACTCAATCTTAACTCACAATCCTCCAGAAATGGGGCTTTCTGAGTTAAACACCCTAGCTGATTTATTTGAAGGTGATACGCCGGATTTAGATGATAATTGGCAACAGGAAGAAATATTAGGAGATATCTCTGAGTATCAACTGCCAATTATTAATAGTGAAGTTGAAAATAATCATCACGATTTAGCTGATTTACTCTTCTTTGAAGATGATGATAAACATGAAACAACTGCAAATAATCAAGAGAATTTAAGTCTCTTGTTTGATGACATTTTATTGGAAACAGAGGATATATCATTATCAAACCTGCCAACTGAAACAATTAATTCTCAAGCTATAGAATCTGGTAATCTGTTATCAAATAATACAGATTTACAATTTCCATCAGATGATGTGCTGCTAGAATTAATCTCGATTTCCAGAGAATCGCGTCAGCCTAAGCCTGAAAATGAGATAATTAGCACTAATACATTAGAAGAATTATTCACATCCACAGTAGATGATGAATTATTATTATTTACTGCTGAAACAACTCAACCAGAAACTATTGCTATCTCAGAAACAATCATAGAATCGGAAATCAAAGTTGAAAATCCCTTTTTATTGGAAGATGAATCTGCT
>JBAXRM010000150.1:0-11282 GCA_037131225.1 Nostocales cyanobacterium ELA583
TAAGTTGGCTCATTGATTAAAGAATCTCAGTGTCTAAAGACCTGAGAGTGTCAATTAATTAAGCTGATGACTTTCAACCAAAAAATATCCCTATCCTAAAGTATAAACGTAGGGGTTTAGCACTGCTAAACCCCTACGTACTGGCTACACAACTAAGCATTTAGATGATGATGATAGTCTCTTTAATCTTGAATATACTCTTTTTTTGATACTAAAGCCATTTCAGCGCGGACAAATTCTCTACCTAAATAAGCTGCATGATCTAAGAAAGTCACAAGACAATCTGGAGTTTCTTCAAAAATCTTTACACATAGTTCTTTAGCTGTGCGTCCACTAAATACGGTTGTATGATCTCTTTCAACTTTACCGCGGACAGGAATCACCTGACCTGTTTCTGGATCTACTGCTAAACCACGTTCATTAATTACATTAGTAAAGTGCTTTGCATAAATCAACCTTTCATTTTGGTCTATGTAGATAATAAAATAGCCGTTAGGGTCAAGATCAATATAACGCTGAGAAAGTTTATGATCAATTGCTGTCAAATCTTCAAGTAGTAAATCCTTGTGCATTGTCAAAAGTAAATTTATAAAAACAGTATTTTTAGATTACATCAAGATGCAATATTCAGATCCCTAACTTCTTTGAGAAGTCAGGGATATATTTCCTTATTTAAAAGGTAACTCTGCATTAACAGCATCTATTTCTTGTTGTTCCATCTGATTAACTTCCCGAACCCAAGGCAGGATAATTTGTCCTAAGCGGTTGTTGTAAAAGCGATGAAGGCTGTAATTGGCAGTAGCAGGGAAACCTCGGCGTTTTTTATGTTTACCACCCGCTCCTGGGTCAAAATTTTGGATACCATGAGCGATCGCCCATTCAATTGGTGCATAATAACAAGCATCAAAATGCAAGCAATCTATTTCTTGAAAACTCCCCCAATAACGTCCATATAGTTTGTCTTCTTTAAATAAACAAAATGACATTCCCACAGGTTGACGCGGATCTTCCTGATTATAAGCGGCAAAAAATACAACCCGATGCCGATAATTATGGTGTAACTGTTCAAAAAACTTCTTTGTTAAATACTTACTTCCCCACCAACCAAACTTATCGCAAGTATCAGCATAGAAATCATACATTAACGGAAACAGAGAGTGAGGAATTTCTTCACCAGTAAATGCTTGGAGTTTTAAACCTGCCTTTTCTACAGCTTTCCGTTCCCGTTTAATATTCCGTCTTTGATTAGCATTAAATCCAGTTAAGTAATCTTCAAAAGTTTGAAAATTAGCATTTTCCCACACATAATTATGATGTAGCCAAGTTGTAAAACCCTGTCGTTCTAAAATCGGTCGCCATTGCGGATCAACATAGAGAAAATGACAGCCAGAAATGCGATATTTCACACAAAAACTATCAATTTCATGAAGCATTAAAGCTGTAATTTCTTCATCATCTTCTCCCGGAGCAATTAAAAAGCGATAGCCTTCAGCCGGTGTAAATGGGGTCATTCCCAGTAATTTTGGATAATACTCTATTCCCAAACGAGAAGCTAATTCTGCCCATTGTTGATCAAAAACAAATTCCCCTTGGCTATGTCCTTTTAAATATAAAGGAGCAGCCGCAATTAAAGTTCTATCTCGCCACACAATCAAGTGATTTGGCAACCAACCAGTATTAGCTGTAACACTCTGGGATATTTCCAAATTATTTAACCAATCCCACTCCAAAAAAGGAGTTTTTAACGGCATTGCTAAAGCATCCCAAGCCGATTGGGGAACATCAGCAATTGTGTGCGTCCAAACAAAAGAGTATTGAGGCTTGTGTTCTTTAAACATTGTATAGTTATCCAACAATTTTAGATTTTAGACTTACTCCATATCTATTTCTTTATCTCTTCTTCCTTTGCGCCTTTGCGCGAAACTTCCTTAAAGTGTAGTTCATTCACCTGAAAATCCGCATAACATAATTTAACGCATTTTAAGAAAAAATTGGTTAAATTCTTCGATAGTGTAAAAATACTTCTTGCTCAACGGTAGATACTTCTAATAATTGTAACTTAGGCGCAAGATGAGATAAAAATCCCGTTCCCTCCACAGGAGAAGGGGCAATACTACCACCTAAAATCAGGGGACAAATAGTGAGCCAAATTTCATCAATTAAATCAAATTCCAGGAAAGATGCTACTAGTTCCCCTCCTCCTAAAATAGCCAAACGGGTAATTTGTAAACTTGCTAAATATTTTAAAGCAGCCAAAATGTCAACTGCTTTTGCAGGAGTTTCGAATACTAAAACTTGCTCAAATTCTGATTTTCCTTGCCAAAAATAAGCTCCCAGAGATGTTGTAAGTAACCACCTTCTCACAGGTTGTTGAAAAAATTTAATGTCCGGATTCAAGTTGCCCGAACGGGAAATCACTATATGAACTGGCTGGGGGTGCTTATTTGCTATTTTTCTTTGTTGCAAGAGTATTGTCTTTGATATGGTCATTGTTGTACCGTAAGCACGAAGAGTACCAGCGCCAAACAAAACGGCATCAGAGGCAGCAATTTGTTTCTCCAGGTGTATTTTATCAGCCACTGAGCCAAATCGAGCAGGCGATCGCCTAAAATCTGCTATTTTACCATCAACACTCATGGCTAAAACTACTGTGGTATAAGGACGATCTTGCATCATTGGGTTAATTTGATATTTTTTTTATGAGAGTATAGATTGTTGAAAAATCTATAGCTATAAAATCATGACAAGGAATTTTACATCATTAATATTAATATGCAACAGCAGTCACTATTTTACTTTTATGTTAGATTAATAACTCCATAAGCTAATCATTAACGGAAGGCTGTTTAAATTTTTAATTCTTACCTGTTATCTCTTTTTTCACGTAGAAATTTAAACTAATAGTCAACTCATCAACTAATAAAATGTCTCCTTTGGCTAGTGTAATTTCATATCTTGATTATTGTCATTTGAAGATGCAAAATGAGACAAACAATGGCTAAATCTCGTCAATCGTCATTTCGACAAATTTTAGTAACAAGAATACTGCTAGTATTTGTCCCAGTTTTATTAGTAGGAGAAATGGTCGCGCTAAATAAAGCTCGTTCTAGTCTATTAAATACGGCTCGACAAAATTTAACAGAAAGTGCAGTTAACAAAGGAGAAAAAATTAGTGATGATATTGCAGCTTTACGCTCTAATTTAATTACAGCTAGTCAAACAAAAGTAATTCAGTCTGGTTCACCTATTCAAATTGAACAATTTCTTAAACAGCTAAAAAAACAATTACCAACTCAAATTGATTGTCTCCAATTCACCAGAATTAAAAAAGGTGAAATAATCGCCAGTAGTTGCGGTGTTCAAGAAATTACTCCATCAGGCTTATCTGCTGACAATAATGATGTTGATATTCAATTTATATTACCATCTCAATCTGGAAAAACTGGGAAAAGAGACAAACAAAATCAACTCCAGTTATTTTTATCAATTCCTGTTACTAATCAACGTGGTAATGTAGCTTACCGATTAAGTATTAAAACCACATTATATCAACAAAATCCCAATCATCCAGGCTCATTAACGGGTTTTCTAGTAGTCATTGCTGAAGATGGTAGGGTTTTAGCTCATCCATTACCAGAAAGAATTGGGACTAATATTAAAAAATATTCTGATTCCAAAAGAATACAAGCCATAGTAAAAGATGCTCTGGGTGGAAGTAATAATTCCAGCAATTTATCATTTATAGAAGGACAAGAATTAGTTACAGGTTTTACAGCTACTACTAAACCTATCACCACAAAACCATCACAAAGATGGATTGTCCTAGCAGTTACAACTGTAGAAAATGCCCTATTTGGTTTAGAAGAAATTAAACTAATTCTGATTGTTTTAACAGTTGGTTTAATTGGTGCTAGTTTATTAGCTTCATTTTATTTAGTTCCTTACTTAGCAGGTCCTGTGGAAGAACTCCGCGATTATGCTGTTAATCTTCATAGTCACCACGCAGCACAACCCATTCCCCGCAACTTTAAAATTCGGGAATTTAACCAACTAGCACAAGCATTAGATCAAATGGTAGAAAGATTGAAAGATTGGGCTGAAGAATTAGAAATTGCTTGGAAAGAAGCTAAATCAGCTAACCAGATGAAAAGTCAATTTTTAGCCACAACGTCCCATGAATTAAGAAACCCATTGAATATCATTATTAACTGTGTACGGTTGGTACGTGATGATCTATGTGATAATAGAGAAGAAGAATTAGAATTTCTGAAAAAAGCTGATGATACAGCAATTCACTTATTAGGAATTATTAATGATTTATTAGATATTTCTAAAATAGAAGCGGGTAAACTTTCCGTAACCACAGTTCCTCTAGATTTACGTCAACTATTATTAGAGGTAATTAATTTACAATCAGTTAATATCCAATATAAAGGACTGCAATTAATTTGTGATATAGGTGATAAGCCAATTCCCATAAAATCTGATTCTATTAAACTTAAACAAGTCCTAATTAATATTATTAGTAATGCTACTAAATTTACCGATGAAGGTAGTATTCAGATTACTACAAATATTAGCTTAAATAATCATCAGCCTTATGCTTTAATTTCTATTAAAGATACAGGAATTGGTATTGATCCTGGAGAACAAAGTAAACTATTTCGTCCCTTTGTCATGGTTGATGGTACAACTACCCGCAAGTTTGAAGGAACAGGCTTGGGTTTAGCAATTTCTCGGAATTTAATTGAACTTATGGGTGGTAAAATTACCTTAGAGAGTTTGGGTTTAAATCAAGGAACAACCGTAATTATCAAATTACCTTTGATTGATCTTGCTTTATTACCCAGTCCAGAAAGAAAAGATATTGTCAGTAATGGAGTTAGGAGTCAATCACTGCGGTAAATTACTATATATAGCAATAGTATTTGTAGGGTGCGTTAGGCATAGCCGTAACGCACCTTAAACTCTATCAACGGTGCGTTACGTTGACACTAATGCACCCTACAGACTGTAAATTTTCTTTTAAACTTTGTAAATTGGAGAATATAAAAATGAAGCGGGTTTTTTCAGGTGTTTTTGTTGTGACAACTTTACTATTATCTCCGGGTTGTTCATCAAATCCTAAATCTCCTCAAGGACAAGTTTCACCGAGTATGATGATGAATCATGGTGGAGATTCTATGAATGTCCATGAGGGACATTCTATGGAACAGATGAATCATGGAAATAATTCACATACTAAAGTTAAATTAACTGCTCCAAAAAGTTTAGCACCAAATCAACCAATTAACTTAGTTATTGATATTCAGGATGCTAGGGGAAAACCTGTTGATAAATTTGACATTTTCCAGGAAAAGATCATGCACTTAATTGTTGTTGATGATGATTTACGATCTTTTGATCATATTCATCCAGAATATAAAGAAAATGGCCGCTTTGAAGTAACTGCAAATTTTCCAGAATCAGGTAATTATACGCTTTTTAGTGATTATAAACCCGCTGGAAATAAGGAAATTGTTTCATTAATGAAGATCACAATTCCTGGTTCAGTTCCCTTACCAAAAAATCTGGAAAAGTTCACCAAAACTAAAACTATCTCAGATACTAAAGTTAATCTGAATATATCTCAACCAAAAATTAAAGCGAGTGAAGAAATTAGTTTAACCTTTGATTTAAAAGACAATAAAAATCAACCAGTTAAAGACCTACAACCATATTTAGGAGAAAAAGGACATTTAGTAATCATCAAAAGCTCCTCTCCTCTGACAACATCTGATTATATCCACGCTCATGCACTCAAAAATACCACAGATGGAAAAATCGAATTTCATACTAAATTCCCCAAATCTGGAACATATAAAATGTGGATGCAATTTAACCGCAATGGACAAATTAAAACCGCAGATTTTTGGGTAAACGTAGAATAAAAAATCGTAGGTTGGATTAAGCAACTGCCTGGGAATGAATTCCCAGTCTCATAACGAAAGTCGGCTCAAGCCGACTATGTTTTTATGATGCTCTCCCAAAATTTCATCTTTCGCGACTGCCTGGGAATGAATTCCCAGTCTCATAACGAAAGTCGGCTCAAGCCGACTGTATTTTTATGACTCTTCCACAAAATTTTATCCTTAGTCAGCTTTAGCTTACTTTTGCTATTAGCCTCAGAATTCATTCTCAGGCGGAATCAGACACATTTGGCGTTGGGTTTCCTTGCGTCAACCCAACCTACATACGTTAAAAAGGTGGTAATTCTTTCAAAATGGTAAATCGAATATGGTTAATAGCTAAGTTACCTAGTGAAACCTCTTCTTTAGTTAAGCGGATTCCATCTCTAGTTAAGGTTTCAAAGGTTATACCTTTACCAATTTCGATATGATACCAACATAATCCCATAAAGAAGCGTGTAGGATAGGGTCCACCCTCTTCCAAATCGTCAGGATTAGATTCCATTGGCAACCAACCAATTCCAGGAATATAGAATTCTAGCCAAACATGATTAAAGTCGGGTTGGAGAGGAACTCCCTCATGTTCGGCATAAACTGGACATTTATATCTACCAACGGTACGGCAAGGAATACCATTTAGGCGACAAAGTGCCAGTAGTACACCCACATATTCGCCACAAGAACCGATACCACGATCTAAAACTAAATCAGGTGTATCAATATGGGGTTTAATACCGTAGGATAATTGATCATAGACGTAGTTGCGGATACTGTACATTTTCCGTAACAGATTAGTCTCTGAACCAATTGCTGTGCGCGCTGCGCGAATAACAATATCAGTATCCATTGCTAACTCATCATCATCTACCAGATAGCGAGTTTTTAATTCTGGTGACAGTTCTGGGAAATTTTCTACATCTTTGGGCGTAATACGATGTTTAATACCACGTACTTCTACGAGTGCCTTCCAGCCAAATATATGACGTTCACCGGGGGCAAGGGTATCAAATTTAAAGACGGCTACCCGTTGTCCGTCAATAATTTCTTCTGTGAAAGGTAAACCAACTGCTTCAACCTGTTTAACTTTTTGCCGTTCTGTTTCCGAGGGTAGGGCAATGCGCCATTCTATATTGGCTAAATAAATTTCATCAAGGGGGGAAATCTCCTCAAGATATGACATTTCTATCAAATAACCATTAGAGAGGGCGTAGCGTTTATCCTCTTGGTAATGATATTGGAGGGAATGAATGAAGGTGCGATCGCGGTACGTTAATTCAAAACAAGGATCAGCGTTGGGATTGTCTCGAATATAAGGTTCTTCACTGGAGTATGCCACATAAATCCGATCTTTACCTGTGTCGTCTTGTCCATGAACGGCGATACCTGTAGGAGAATCAAAAGGAGTGAGAACACTGAAACGGATTTCTCCAGTTGCCCTATCCATAGAGTAAACTGTTTGTTCCGTGCGATCGCATACCCACAGAGTCTCTTTGCTAACTGCCAAATTTTCTATACCGACACCAGGGGCATAAAATTTGGTAATCTCTTTGCGCGTATCACGGTCAAAAATCAAAATATAGCCAAGTTTTTGACAACTGACATAAACCGTAGATTCCCAAACAGCAACACCATCAGCCGGATATGGTAAAGTCACAAAATGCTCTAAACCTAAAGATGTCAGTTTGCACAAATAGACACTATTACCACGAGTTACCCAGAAATCATTCTCCCACACCGCTAAACCTGTAACTTCTTGAAATTCGCGGACTTGATGGGGATTGATAATTTTGCTGTTATCGGTAAGGGGGTCAATTTCTAATAGATGACCTTTGACCGTATCAATAGCAATAAGCCTATCTTCAATGAAAGTAATACCATACAGAGTAGCAGCAGTAAATGGTCTGATTATTTTTTGCCCAAACATCTGGCTCACCGTTAAACTGGGTAGTGCAAAACTCATATTATTGAGCATATTAGTCATGAATGATTATTTATTAACAACAGTTGCTATAGAGTCAGGACTTAGGAGGAAGGAAGAAGGAGAAAGAAAATAACCAATGACAACTGACAATTGACCAATTCTACATTTTCGGACATCACTAAATTATGATCGAATTTTGTAACCATTTCCTGTAACCTACACGATGTCTGCTCATTCTTTACCTGAAGCTACCAACCTCTGGCATGGTTTGGAAGTTGATAAAGCCCTAGAAATGCTTGATAGTGACGCAAATAGCGGTTTAACATCCCAAGAAGTTGAACAGCGTCGCCTGAAACATGGCCTCAATGAACTCGAAGAACATGGTGGTCGTAGCCCTTGGCAAATTCTGCTAGATCAGTTTACCAATATTATGTTATTGATGCTGATTGCCGTGGCCTTCATTTCTGGCTTTTTAGATTTGCTGGCTTTGACTGGGGGGACATTGAAACCCGGTGAAGTGCCATTTAAAGACACAATTGCCATCATGGCCATAGTTATCCTCAATGGTATTTTAGGCTATGTGCAAGAAAGCCGTGCTGAGAAAGCTTTAGCAGCTTTGAAAAAATTATCTTCTCCCTCAGTCCGAGTCCTTCGTGACGGTAAACTGGGGGATATAGCGGCTAAGGAACTAGTACCAGGGGATGTGATGCTACTGGAAGCGGGTGTACAAATAGCTGCTGATGGTCGCTTAATAGAACAGTCTAATTTACAAGTGCGGGAGTCGGCTTTAACTGGTGAAGCTGAAGCTGTCAATAAGCAAGCCATACTCACACTACCAGAAGATGCACCATTAGGCGATCGCCTCAACTCAGTTTTTCAAGGTACAGAAGTTATCCAAGGCCGGGCTAAGGTGCTGGTGACTAACACGGGAATGCGGACGGAATTAGGCAAAATTGCCGCCATGTTGCAATCTGTGGAAAGTGAACCTACACCTTTACAGCAACGCATGACCCAACTGGGTAACGTTCTCGTTACTGGTTCTTTAATTCTTGTAGCCATAGTAGTTGGTGGTGGACTTATTCATGATCTAACTAAAGGAATAGGCTGGAAGAATTTACAAGAACTGGTGGAAGTTTCTTTAAGTATGGCGGTGGCGGTAGTTCCCGAAGGTTTACCGGCTGTAATTACTGTTACTCTGGCGTTGGGAACTCAGCGCATGGTTAAGCATAATGCTTTAATTCGCAAACTCCCAGCCGTAGAAACTCTTGGTTCTGTAACTACTATTTGTTCTGATAAAACCGGGACTCTGACCCAAAATAAAATGGTGGTGCAGTCGGTCTACACCAATAATTCTACCTTTCGAGTCACGGGAGAAGGTTATACTCCCATTGGCGATTTTCAGTTAAATGGTGAAAAAGCCAATTTAGAAGAATTTCCAGAAATTTCTGCCTTACTTGTTCCCTGTGCGGTTTGTAATGATGCAGTTCTCCAACAACAACAAGGAGAATGGGCAATTTTAGGCGACCCCACAGAAGGGGCTTTAGTGACTTTGGCAGGAAAAGCCGGCATTGAACAAGACCAATGGAGTAGTAAATTACCTCGCGTTTCCGAATTTCCCTTTTCCTCGGAACGCAAACGCATGAGTGTGATTTGTCAACTGGAAGCTGTGGCTACTGGTGACTCTTCCTTCTCAACTATTGACCCAGCCATTGCTGGTTTTGCGGAATCTCACCAAAAATACCTAATGTTTACCAAGGGTTCACCAGAGTTAACCTTGGAAAGATGTACAAAAATCCATTTAGGTAATCATGCAGTTCCTATCAACGAAGAACACCGCAGCCAAATTCAGGTAGCTAATGACCAACTAGCGAGTAAGGGTTTGCGGGTGTTAGGTTTTGCTTATAAACCTTTAGCAGAAGTTCCCCCAGATGGTTCTCATGATACATCTGAGACTGATTTAGTCTGGTTGGGATTGGTGGGAATGTTAGACGCACCCCGTCCAGAGGTGAGGACGGCTGTGCAAGAATGTCGCCACGCTGGTATTCGTCCGGTGATGATTACTGGCGACCATCAATTAACTGCTCAAGCGATCGCTATTGATTTAGGAATTGCCCAAGAAGGTGATAGAGTCCTCACTGGTAAAGAATTACAATTACTCAGTGACCAGGAATTAGAGGAACAGGTAGATTTAGTTAGTATTTACGCCAGAGTCTCCCCTGAACACAAATTAAGAATCGTTCAAGCATTGCAACGGCGCGGGCGATTTGTGGCGATGACAGGGGATGGTGTGAATGATGCTCCTGCCCTCAAGCAAGCTGATATAGGCATTGCTATGGGCATCACAGGCACAGATGTGAGCAAAGAAGCCAGCGACATGATCCTCCTAGATGACAACTTTGCCACGATAGTTGCAGCGACTAAAGAAGGTAGAGTTGTTTATACCAATATTCGCCGATTTATTAAATACATCTTAGGTAGTAATATTGGGGAAGTTCTCACCATTGCAGCCTCACCATTGTTAGGGTTGGGAGGCGTTCCCCTGACTCCTTTGCAAATTCTTTGGATGAATTTAGTTACAGACGGTTTACCAGCTTTAGCATTAGCTGTAGAACCACCAGAGCCTGATGTGATGGAGCGTCCCCCCTTCAGTCCCCGTGAAAGTATTTTTGCTAGGGGATTAGGTTCTTACATGATTCGCATTGGGATTGTTTTTGCCATTATTACCATTATTCTCATGGAATGGGCTTACAAACATTCTCATGCAGTTGGATATCAGGGACATCCAGATACTTGGAAAACAATGGTATTTACTTCTTTGTGTTTAGCACAAATGGGTCATGCGATCGCTATTCGTTCCAATAATAGACTTACCATTGAAATGAATCCTTTCTCTAATCCCTTTGTTTTAGGATCTGTAATTGTCACCACAATTTTGCAGTTGATGTTAATTTATGTGCCACCTCTGCGATCTTTCTTTGGTACTCATGAACTCAGTTTGTCAGAATTAGGAATTTGTATTGGATTTAGTGCTTTAATGTTTGTCTGGATTGAAGGTGAGAAGTTATTCTTCCGCTTTATGGGCAAAAAGACCGTTTAATGGGTAAATTGTCTGATAGCGAAGCGTGGCGTAGCCATATCAGGATTTAAGGTTACTGAGCGCAGTCGTTCGCGGAGCGTGGCGTTAGCCATAGTACTGGATTTGAAGATTAACAGGATTTAATTTGATGATCTTTGTATTTTTTCATCCTTGAATTCTGGACATCCTGAATTCTGACATTTACTAATCAATATTTGTCTGAATCAGGATTTACCGGATTTGAAGATTAACAGGATTTAATTTGATGATCTTTGTATTTTGTCATCCTTGAATTCTGGACATCCTGAATTCTGACATTTACTAATCAATATTTGTC
>JBAXRM010000151.1:0-11276 GCA_037131225.1 Nostocales cyanobacterium ELA583
CTTATAACTCTTCTAATTTTCAATATGCTCCCACTGCTTATACTCTTAGTCTTTCCGCCGTGCCTGGTACAATCATCGAACCAGGGAATACGCTAGCAACAGCATTAGACTTTGGGGTAATTAGCTACAGTCTCACATCTCCTTTAGCAGTTCCTGTCCTCAAAGAATATAACGATTATGTAGGTGGGGATGACAGCGACGACTATTTTAAATTTACTATTGATAAACGGCTAGGAAGCAACATCAATCTTACCGCACCAACAAATACAAAGTTGGAATTGCTGAATGATCAAGGTAACTTGATTAAGACTGAAACATCTTCTGGTGGCTTTAATTCAATACAAATCCGTGAAAACCTCAATGCAGGTACATATTATCTACATCTATCCACCACAAATACAACTGCAAGTTACTACAACTTAGATTTTTTAATCAGTCCCCCAGATGATGTTAGTGACTCCTTTTCAACTGCTAAAGATTTAGGGACTTTAACAGCAACACCAGTTAGTAATAGCGATTATGCTTTTTATTACTTTGGTTCAAGTTCAAGTGCTTCATTTTACGATAGTGACTATTATAATTTCACTCTTAGTCAAACCAGTACAGTTAACTTCGCTTTGACAGATGATGCCCAATCTTATACTTCTTTCAGTGTTTATAGGAGTTTGGGGGGTTCCTCAATTGCGGGTTTGAGCAATCAATATAGTGAAACCAATGCAACTTTACAGAAGACTCTCGCTCCTGATACTTATATTGTTTCCCTAAGTGGGAATGGTGCTTATAACTCTTCTACTTTCCAATCTGCTCCCACAGCTTATACTTTTAGTCTTTCTGCCGTGCCTGGTACAATCATAGATCCAGGAAATACACTAGCAACAGCCTTAGACTTTGGGACGATTAGCTACAGTCTCACGTCTCCCTTAGCTGTTCCTGTTCTCAAAGAATATGACGATTATGTGGGTGGGGATGACAGCGACGACTATTTTAAATTTACTATTGATAAACGTTTAGGAAGCAATCTCAGTATTAACGCACCAGCCAATACAAAGTTAGAATTGCTGAATGCTCAAGGCAATGTGATTAAGAGTGGAACATTATCTGGTAGCTTTAGTTCAACACAAATCCGTGAGAACTTAGATGCAGGGACATATTATCTACATCTATCCACCACCAATACAACAGCAAGTTACTACAATTTAGATTTGTTAATCAGTCCTCCAGATAATGTCAGTGACTCCTCTTCAACTCCTAAAGATTTAGGGACTTTAACCGCAACACCAGTTAGTAATAGTGATTATGTTTTTTATTACTATGGTTCAGGTGCTTCACTTGATGATTATGATTCATACAAGTTCACCCTTAGTCAAACGAGTACAGTTAATTTTGATTTGACAGATGATGCCCAGTCCTATACTTATCTCAATGTTTATAAGAGTCCAGGTTTTTCGTCAGTTGCAAATTTAACTAATGATGACACTAAAACCAGTGCGACTTTACAGCAGACATTAGAGGCTGGGACTTATACTGTTTATCTAAGTGGTAATGGTGCTTATAATTATTCTGCGTCCCAATCTTCTCCAACTGCTTATACCCTAACTCTTTCTACTGTTGGTCAACCTGATCCTTCCCTGTCTATTAGTAATGTTACGGTGACAGAAGGGGATAGTGGAACGCTCAATGCTACATTTACGGTTAATTTAACAGCAGGGAATGACAAGGTAGTTACGGTTGACTATGGAACTGCAAATGGGACTGCACTTTCAGGTAGTGACTATACGACAACTACAGGAACGCTGACTTTTAATGTGGGACAAGTCAGCCAAACTATTACAGTTCCAGTGATTGGCAATTTGTCAGCGGAAAGTGTGGAAAACTTTGTTGTCAATTTGACTAATCCGACTAATGCCACAATTACCAAAAATCAAGGTGTAGGTACAATCAATGATAACGATACGATTGATTTAGCAGTTACCAGTGCTACAATATTCTCAGAGGGTCTTTTAGGTTTAGGGAGTCCAATTTTAGTCTCTTGGACAGTTACCAATAAGGGAACGGGTACGACTGATGAAGATTGGAATGACCAAATTTATGTCTCTGACGATCAGGTATATGACTCTGCTGATACCTTTGTTATTTATGAAGACATCGTAGAACAAACGCCATTAGCAGGTGGGGGTAGTTATACAATTACTCGTAATATTACTTTACCAAATACGGCTACAGGCGATCGCTATTTGCTATTCATAACTGATGGTTCAAATAGTCAAGCAGAAACCAATGAAACTAATAATTTGATACCTTTTTCTGTCAATATTATTAGTGCCGATTTACAAATAACGGCTGCTAATGCCCCTGCAACCGCAGTTTTGGGAGAAACTGTAGAATTGACTTGGACGGTGGCTAATAAAGGTACTGAAACAGCTACCAGAGATTGGTATGACACGGTTTATCTGTCTAGCGATCAAACTTATAATGCTGGTGACGTTCAACTTACATCAGAATATATTTCTACTCAAACACCTTTAGTGAAGGATGGAAGCTATACCATCAGCAAAAATGTTGTTTTACCCAAGTTTATACCCGGAAATCAATATTTACTTTTCATTGCAGATAGTAGCGGGTATCAAGAAGAAGCAGACGAAACCAATAATATAAAAGCTGTTCCCATCAATCTTGCTGCTCCTGATTTACAAGTAACTGCCGCTACTGCTCCTACAACTGCTGTTTTGGGAGAAACTGTAGAATTGACTTGGACGGTGGCTAATAAAGGTACTGTAACCGCGAATAGTGGTTGGTATGACACAGTTTATCTGTCTAGCGACCAAACCTATAATGCTGGTGACGTTCGAGTTACATATGAATCTATTTCTACTCAAACACCTTTAGCGAAGGATGGAAGCTATACCATCAGTAAAAATGTTGCTTTACCCAGTTTTACACCCGGAAATCAATATTTACTTTTTATTGCAGATAGTTACGAAAATCTAAGCTATCAAGGAGAGACAGACGAAACAAATAATACAAAAGCTGTGGCGATTAGTTTAAATGCGCCTGATTTAATTGTCACTAATGCTTCTGCACCAGAGTCAGTAACAGTAGGTCAAACTTTTAGTGTTTCTTGGGATGTTAAGAATCAGGGAACATTTACCGCCAGTGCAGATTGGTACGATCGCATTGTAGTTTCCACAGATCAAATCTTTGGTAATAATGATGATACATATCTAACAGCGGTTTGGGAAGGGGCATTAACTCCATTAGCAGCAGCAGGAACTTACACTAAGACCCTCAATGTTACCTTGCCGAGTACCGCTACAGGCGATCGCTATTTACTCTTTAAGGTTGATGGCTATGATAATCAAGGCGAAACAGATGAAACTAATAACGTCAAAGCTGTTGCCATTAATATTTCTGCGGCGGATTTACAAGTAACTGCGGCTACTGCCCCGACAACCGCCGTTTTAGGAGAAACTGTAGAATTGACTTGGACTGTGGCTAACAAAGGCACTGGAACAGCTACTAGAGATTGGTATGACAGAATTTATCTATCTAGCGACCAAACCTTTAATTTTGGTGACGTTCAAGTTACACAAGAATATATTTCTACTCAAACACCTTTAGCAAAGGATGGAAGCTATACCATCAGCAAGAATGTTGTTTTACCCAGTTTTGCCACTGGTGATCAATATTTGCTATTTGTCTCAGATGGTTACGGCTATCAAGGAGAAACAAATGAAAACAATAATACAAAAGCCGTTGCGATTAATTTGAATGCCTCAGATTTGGTTGTCACTAATATTACTGCTCCAACTGCATCCTTGTCAGGACAAACAATAGATATTTCTTGGACAGTGAAAAACCAAGGAACGGTAGATGTAGAAAAAACTTGGTACGATTCCATCTATTTAAAAGACACAAATAGCAATGCCAGATATTCTGTTAGTAAGTTTGAATATACTGGCGGTTTAGCAGCCGGATCATCCTTAGAGCGAACTCAATCTTACAATATTCCCCTCAGTTTAGATGGAGACTATAAAGTTGTTGTCACAACAGACTCTAACGGTAATATTGCTGAAAGTACGGAAAATGAGCTTAATAACACCACTACAGATGATCAAACTCTCAAAATTCAACTATCTTCAGTTCCTAATCTGAAAGTCAGCAGTATTACACCACCGGCGACCGCTTTTTCGAGTCAACAAACCATAGTGCAATGGACTGTTACTAATACAGGAACAGGCGCGACTAATGCACCCATCTGGTATGACAGAGTATATTTATCTCTAGATCAAACCTTTGACAATACTGATGTCTCTTTGGGACAAGCAGCTAATCCTAGTTACCTCAATGCGGGTGATAGCTACCCCAACAGCCTCACTGTTAATTTACCGCGTGGAATTGATGGCAACTATTACTTCCTAATCAATACCGATGCTTATAGTCAAGTCGCAGAAGTTGGCAATGAAGGGGATAATTGGGGTTCTAGTAGTCCAACAAAGGTTAGTTTAACCCCACCTCCAGATTTACAGGTAACGATGGTTAATGCGCCATCTAGGGCGTTTTCAGGACAACGGATGGACCTGAGTTGGACGGTGACAAATAAAGGAACGGGACGCACCCTAGAGACAGATTGGAGCGATCGCATCTTTATGTCTGCGGATGAAATATTGGATGCAAGCGATCGCATTTTAGGAGACTTCTATCACAGTGGGGCGTTAAATGTAGATCAAAGTTACACAGGTTCAGCAACCGTTACTTTACCTGTTGGTGTAGCAGGCAATTACTTTTTCTTTGTCCAAAGCGATATCTACAACCAAGTTTACGAGAATTTCTTTGAAAATAACAACGGTACCCGCGATACTACTGCCACAAATATTACGCTGACACCACCGCCAGATTTAGAATTTAAATCGCTGGTTATTCCCAATAATGCCCGTTCTGGCGGCAATTTAAGTATTAATTACAAAGTTGCTAACTTTGGGGCAGCAGAAACTCCCAATGGTTACTGGACAGATAAATTCTATCTGTCAACGGATAATCAATTGAATGTAGGCACTGATATTAACTTAGGCAGTGTAGGTCATTACGGAGTTCTCAACCCCAATGATAGTTACGATCGCACTGCTAATTTTACCCTCAGTAATACTTTAACTGGGACTTATTACGTCTTTGGGGTGACAGATAGTGGCGATCAAGTATTTGAATTTGAACTGAACAATGATAATAAGTTTTCAAGTACCAATCAGGTGCAAATTGTTGCTCAACCTGCTGATTTAGTCGTTACAGAAGTCACGATTCCCACCACAGGCAAAGCAGGGAAAATAATTCCAGTGCAATGGAAAATTAAAAATCAGGGAACAGGAGATAGCATTGTCACCAATTGGAGCGATCGCATTGTCGCCTCAAGCGATAGCATTTTAGGGGATGCCGATGACATTATCCTTGCCAACTTCACCCACACAGGACTTTTAGGAGCTAATGAAACTTACACTCAGACTGAGAATATCGAGCTACCTTTCAATTTAGAAGGCGATTATCAGCTATTTGTCATCACTGATTCTAATAATAGTGTTTATGAAAGTAGCAACGAGGAGAATAATAGCTCTAACTCCTTTCCTGTCACGATTTATCGCCAAACTCCAGACTTACAAGTTACAGGGATTAATTTACCTGCTACGGCACAATCAGGGCAACCCATCACCCTTAGTTGGACAGTTGAAAATCTAGGCGCAGGTCGTACAAATAGCAACTATTGGTATGATGATGTCTATTTGTCTCTGGATACTACTGTTGGCGATAACGACATTAAGTTAGGTTCATTTTACCGTGCGGGCGCATTAGATCCTGCCAGCAGTTATACCGCATCAGAAACATTTAATCTTCCTATCGATCTCAATGGCAATTATTATGTCTTAGTTCGCTCAGATCGGGATAATCAAGTTATTGAAGGAGCTTTAGAGAATAACAACGATAAAGCCAGCCTGATTACCGCAACCATCACTTTAAGTCCCGTTGCCGATTTAACCGTTCAATCCATAGATGCACCCGCAACGGGAATTTCCGGACAGACTCTGAGTGTGACTTGGACAGTAGCAAATAATGGGGAAAAAACAGAGCAAACTTTCTATGATGCTGTTTATTTATCCCGTGACCAAGTATTTGATCGCAACAGTGACATTTATTTAGGCTATCGCAATCATACAGGTTTAATCAATGGCGGTAGCTATACTGCAACCCAATCCTTTGATATACCGCGTGGGTTAAGTGGAAGTTACTATACCTTTGTGGTGACAGATAAAGGCAATGCTGTTTACGAACGCACTGGAGAGACTAACAATACTAAGTTTGATGCAGTATCAACGGCAATTATTATTCCCCCACCATCAGATTTAGTAGTAACTAATATTACGACTCCTGTTAGTGGTATCCCTGGACAAGGCATTAATATCAGCTATACCGTTAAAAATCAAGGCACAGATACTGCCCTTGGTACTTGGACAGATTCTATTTATCTCTCCAAAGATAATCAATGGGATATTGGTGATGCGTTGCTAGGACAGGTAAATCATTCAGGAGATATTGCGGGTGGTGCAAGTTATGACGGAACACTCAATGGTGTAATTCCTGGAGTGAATTTAGGCAATTACAATATAATTGTTCGCAGTGATATTCGCAATCAAGTTCCTGAAGTCAATGAGAGTAATAATGCCGGAGTTTCTATCAGTCAAATTAGCTTGGATGTAGAAGCTTTAGCGATTGGAACGCCAGATACAGATAATTTAGGTGATGGACAATCAATTTACTATCGCTTTGACGCTACCGCAGGGCAAGCAGTTCGCCTCAAATTAGATAGTAGTGATAATCAATCTTTCAATGAGCTTTATGTGCGATATGGGTCACTACCGACGCGCGGACAGTTCGATCTGACTACAGCACAACCATTTAATGCAGATCCAGAAATCATTATTCCCATTGAAAAAACTGGAACTTACTATATTCTGGCTTATGGCGATCGCGTTGCTGGAACTCCCAGCTATGAAATTCTAGCCAAAGATATACCCTTCTCTATTACTAATGTCGCCACTAACAGCATTGGTAATACTGGCAAATCAACCCTAGAAATTCGGGGAGCGAAGTTTGCAGCTAACACAACTTTCCAACTCAGAGCCGCCGATGGTAGCTTAATTGAATCTGAAAAAGTTTATTTAGAAAACTCAACATTGGCTTATGTAACCTTCGATCTCTTTAGTGAAAAAACAGGTTTATATGATTTGCAAGCCAAGCAAAGCAACGGTAGCACCACAATTTTAGAGGATGTTGTTACCGTTAATGATGCGATCGGTTTCGATTTAGATGCCAATATTACCGGACCAGATCAAGTGCGTCCGAGTCGTAATTATGCTTTCAATGTCAACTATGGCAATACAGGAGATAGAGATACTATTGCGCCTTTGTTGATTGTTGAAAGTGTTACCAAAACGCAATCTGGAACAACTTTAAATGGACTAGCTTCTGGTGTACCTCTGCAACTTTTGGGAGTTAGTAACGAAGGGCCACAGGGGATTTTACGACCAGGTGATCAAAATGTTCTGCCTGTATATTTCAATAGCAATACTAATCCTATTGAATTTCAAGTCCGTACAATTCAAGCCGATGATTCTACAGTTATTAATTGGGATTCTTTGAAGTCTTCGATTCGTCCAGCTAATTTAACCGATCAACAATGGAATAGTTTTTTGTCAAAAATTGTACCTCGTGTGCAAACTTACGGAAACTACGTCCAGATGATTAATGATATGTCAGAACAGCTTTCTAGTCCTGGCAATCCTCTTTATGATGTTCGTGATTTGTTCGCTCGGATGTATGCAGCTAATCCAAATTATCAGCCAACCTCTTCACTCTCTGGTCAATTGTTAGACGCAAAAACAGGAACTCCATTGTCAGGAGTTGAAATTGCAGCCTATGAAGTTAAGGGAAGCAGTAGTCGGTTAGGAGGAACTACTATAACGGATAAGCAGGGAAACTTTACGATTCTTTCACTTAAGGCTGGAACTTATGAAATGGCTCTGAGCGATCGCAATTTTGATATGAATCGTAACGATAATCCCGATCAAAAAAGTCCCAGTTTTACTATCAGTCAATCTAATAATTTAAATGATGTAAAAATTTATGCCGAACATTTATCCGATGTTCCTCCTCATATCAATCAGTCTGAAGCATCACTAACAGTAGACAAAAATGGTCTAACTCATATTGTCTGGAATCAAGACAACCAAGTATGGCATTCTTACTTTGATGGGAATCAATGGACGAAAGCTTCGCTTGTATATGATGCGCCAGTTTCAAAATTAAATATTCAGTCCAGTAAGAATTTAATCGATGGAAATACCGATGGGTTAGTTGTTACGTGGGAAGAAGGTGTTGGCAATGAATCGGAAATATATTATGAAGTTGCCCGCCCCTTAAATAATGGTGGATATCAATGGTCTAAGCCTATAGCAGTTACTGATAATAACATTAATGACACAAATCCAGAAGTTGTAATTACAGAATTGGGGAAAGTTTTAATTGTTTATCTCAAGGCTGACGAAAACATCCAAGATGATGCAGATTTGTATTACGACAACCTTTCTGTAAGTTCTAACAATTTATTATGGACTAGCAATATTGATGCTAATGATACTTCTCTATTACCTCAAGGAAGTGGATCGGCAGGACAGATTGCTTGGAGTTTTAATAAGAAACTAGGCTCTTTTTTCGGAAGAGATATAAAAGGCGAGGCCAAACTAGAGGGAACTGCATTATCAACTGGAAAATCTGCTTCAGCCTCTCTCGTTGGGAAAGGAAGTGTCACTTGGGAGAAATCAGATAAGCCAAAATTTGGCTATGGTATTTCGTTTGACGGTCAACTAAAAGCAAAATGGACAGTTGACAAGCAAGAATGTGACTGGGATTTTGAATCAGCAAATCTCAATTTTTCGGGCGGTGGGATTTTCGATTGGAAAGATCGTTTACTTGCTGTAATAAAACAACTGGGACTAGTTGGAAGAATATCAGCAACGGCACTACAATCAATCATTACTTTTTTAAATGAAAAAAAACTTACCGAAATTAGTAATGGAGTCAAGTTTGAGCTTGCAGTCAGGGGATATAACTGGGAATGGTCATCAAAAGAGCCGTTCCCTAATTTCATTATTCCAGAAAAAATTAAAAAAACAGCAATAGAGTTTACTATCTCTCCTTACTTCAAGGGGGAAATAATTTCTGATTCCAAAATATTGGAGCGAATCAAAAAGGCTAAAATTGAAGCATCGGGAAAAATAACAATTAAGTTTCTTGTTAATCCTTCCTATGAGTTATTAGAGGCATCTGGAGGCTGGACATTTAATGTCACAACGCCATCTGGTCACAAATATCAGAGAAGTTTTAAAGCTGGGTATTTTAGTGACGATACAATTGGAATTGATAGCTTGATATCGAATGGAGATGGATTATCTACCTTAACTAATGAAACAGATGATGGTTATACTGCCAAATTTTCCTATGAACCTCAGAGCCTAGTTGGCTCCAGCAATGTCTATGGGAATAATAGCTTGGAATCTGATGTATCTTCAGATATTTATCAGGATAGTTCGCCAGCTTTGGCTCAAAGTTCAGATGGAACTATATTAGCGGCTTGGGCAAATGGCATTACTCCAACTGGAAATCAAATTGGTAGTATGATAGCCGTATCTCAATTTTCTCAAAATCAATGGAATAAACCCGTATCTATTCCTAATTCTTTAGGCTTTAATGATAATATATCTCTGATTTTTGACAAGAATCAAAAGCCTTTAATTGTCTGGTCAACCACTAACTCTTCTTCAATAACCGATCTTGCTTCTTTGACAGAGGAAGACATTAATCAAATTTTTGGACAATCTGATATTGTTTATTCTACCTTCCAAGAAGGTACTTGGTCTAGCCCTATTTTAATTAAATCAACAGTCGGTATAGATGGCGGTACTACTCTTGGAACAACTGCTGATGGAAATACTATACTCGTCTGGGTTAATAGCATCAGTGAAGGGCAGGAAAATTTACTTGTTTCTTTCTGGAATGGTCAAACTTGGACATCTCCACAACAGATTACTACTGCTGATACAATCAAAGATATTTCTATTAGTAAGCTTTCTGGGAAAACAGTTGTATTTTGGACACAAGATATTAACTCAAGTTCTGACGTTATAGAGAACAGCATTTTTTATAGCAATTATAATACCGACAATAATGTTTGGGCAGTTCCAACTCAATTTAATCCAGCTATTTCATCAGAAATTTTAGATACAGAAACTAACACAATATCGCCGTCAAGTATAAGTTCTTCCTTCATTAGATCTCTAGTTGGACCGCCACCAGAGGAATCTTGCAAATGTAAAGAAGGCGATCCTAAATGCGATAAGCCACCGAAACCACCCTACAAACCACCTGTAGTTGTCCCCAAAGATCCTAACGACATCCTCGGACCAACAGGCTTTGGAGAAAATCGTTGGATTGATACCGATGAACCATTCCGCTATACCATCCGCTTTGAAAACGCCACCACTGCCACCGCCCCTGCCCAAGAAGTATTTATTACTCAACAACTCGATGCCGACCTCGATTGGCGCACCTTCCGTGTAGATGACTATGGTTGGAGTGGCGCAGTCTATGAATTAGAAGGAAATCGCGCTTTCCATAGTACCCGGATAGACTTAACCAAAACCAAAGGTTTCTACGTTGATGTCGCTGCCACTATTGACACAATTACAGGCATAGCAACTTGGCGGATTAGCACCATCGATCCGACCACAGGAGAAGCACCTCTAAACGCACAAGCTGGATTTTTACCCACCAATGACAAAGATGGTGCGGGAGAAGGATTTGTTAGCTATAGTGTGCGGACAAAATCAACGGTTAAAACTGGAGATGTGATTGATGCAAAAGCTCAAATCATCTTCGATACAGAAGAACCAATCGACACTCCTCCTATTTTCAACACTCTGGATGTTAACAAACCAACCAGCAAAGTCAACGACTTACCAGCCACTACCCAAACTCCACAATTCTTAGTTAGTTGGGCTGGCACAGATCAAGGTTCAGCTTTGGCAAGTTACACCATCTATGTCTCTGATAACAACGGCGACTTTACCCCTTGGCTAACGGATACTACCCTCACTGAATCCAACTATCAAGGAACGGCTGGACATAGCTACAAATTCTATGCTGTGGCAATGGATAATGCTGGCAATACCCAAGAT
>JBAXRM010000152.1:0-11115 GCA_037131225.1 Nostocales cyanobacterium ELA583
ACTTGCCCTGACTTGTGCCGAGCGAAGTCGAGGTAGCGATGTCGAAGGGTAGTCTTATGGTAGCCGTTATTTGAGTCACGACACCTTGGAGTGCGTTCGCGCCAGCGTGCCGTAAGGCATAGCTAGTTCCCCGCTCTGTCATTTGCAATTAAAAAGTTTTAAGGTCACTGCAACAGTGTTGCAAGTCTAAAAAGCTTTTATAACTGGTCGTTCGCGCCAGCGTGCCGGAGGCATCTAGCTAACATTAACCCAGAAATGGGAGGCTCTTTCGAGCAAAACATTATGCGTACAGAGTTGGAAAATTTAAATCGGTAATTGTCCCGTTGAAAGTACATCACAACAGTACCCCGAGTTTCCCAACTCCAAGACGGTAATGAAAAAATATTCAAAGCAGTTAAAACCGTGGTCAGTGAGCAGTTCGGCAAGCTCACTGTAACACTTGTCGAACTGCCCGTGTCGCTTTCCTCTCAGGGCTAAAGCCTCTGAGTTTCCCACTTACCGGGTATTCGTATGAAAGATATATCTTTTGCATTAAATGGAGAAGTTGTCAGCGCTAAACTTGGCTCGCGGGTGGAGAAAAAAGATTTATATGGTTTTTCTAAAACTGTGGCTGAATATGATCATCAACCCCTCACTCGTGGTTATCTCCTAGCGGATGGAAGATTACTAACACGCCAACAAATATCCTATGCCCGCCTTGATCCTGAAGGTACACCAGCCACAGAGGAGATCGCTTTAATAGAAGGGGAAATGGCCATCCTACAACCCAGTTCTTTTGAGATTGAAAATCCCTTAGAACCAGTACCATTATCTACCCTGGCAGAGTTTAATGTGGTTGACATCTATCCGGTAGCAGAAATAAATATACCTGCGGGACTATATTCTACCCAATTTAATTACCGCAAAACCTATATTCCCAAAGAGGCTTATCTGTTAGTTAAAGCTGAACAGGCGTTTTTATTAATTGGGGAAATGAAAAAGACGGCATTTGTAGGGTTGACGATCGCCTATGATTTTTTTGATGCTGAAGTCGAGGAAGATGAAGAGGATGAACTAAATTTTTCTATGTTTTAATGATCAGGAGTATAAATTATGGATACTATTCTACACTTAGAACATCAAGGTAAAACCGCCCGTCTATCCTTGCAATCATTGCCACGCCGCCGCCCCAAACCAGTAATTCAGCAAAAAACTCAGGTAGGGGCAATTACGCCTTATAAACTGATCAATGGCATTAATGCGATGATCGATCCGTTTCAGGCTCAACCATCAGATTTTATCGCTCTTGACCCAGAATTAAAATTGGAGGGAGCAGGACAAATATTGGAAACAGAGATGATTTCCACCGCTTATTATAATCCTAGTAATCGCCTGGATGGACTCAAACCCGTCACTGACTTTAAATTTGTTGATATTATTTACGATCAGCAAGGAGAAGAAAAAGAACGCCGCCCCCATCTGATTCGTAAATCCAATCTCAACGATCGCCTTCCTATTAAAATAGGTAAACGTCTCCCTATCACCCAAGCATTTACGGACTTTGTGTTCCGGTATACCTATCAAATCGTCCATGAAGACGGCGTGACAATGGAATTTTTATTTAACATCGCCCAAGAACTTCATCAAAGTCAGGAAGTAGCTGTGGTGGGGGCTGGTGCTAAAGGTAATCAACCACTGGTGATTCGGGAAAAGGGTAGTCCCTATCGCGGATTTTTGTATGGTGAAATTGGTCAGGGTGAAAATGAAGGTAAGTATAAATTATTGCTACTGTTGAGCGATCGCGAACTAAAAACCGTGGACGAATAAACTAGGGAGGCATCCATGATTGACACCTATATTGATATTTCTAAGTTAGTTCCTAAAACTGGTAATTATCAGATTGCTACTGGTGGTGCAGTCAGGGACTTAACTCTGCTGGAAATCGCTAGTCAATACGAAACCCAAGTTAGTCGCAAAATGATCGCACTGACTCAAGACCAACTGGGTAAACGATTTGGCACCACCGAACTAGTATTGCAAACTACCAAAGTTGATGGTGAAGGGGTTTTTATTTATTTTGAACGCTCTAAGAATGTCTGCTTTTGTTTTAATGCTCCCTCTGGAAGGGTGCGGATTAATTTCCCTGCCCTTGATGCCCTAGAAGCGGCTTTACGGCAATCCACTGTCCAAAAAGGATTGTTTAGAGCCGAACTGTATTTACAGGAACAAATCCATGACCGCCGTGCTACCATTGGGGATGTGTTAAGGATTTCCTTCAGTGAAGATGCTGGGGCGATAGCTAAACTCAAACTAGCTATGTTAGATGTGATCATGCTCGATGGTAAAGACCTCCGCGCCAATCAATCACAATTTGAGCAGACTTGGAATTTATTGGGAGAACTATTTGGTAGTGACCCCACAGCCCCATATCATCGCCCATCAGGGGCAATTGTGCCGGAAGATCAACTTTTGCGCCTATTTGCCGAAAAGATCGCTGCTGGGGAAGAGGGCATGGTGGTACGGCGACTGCAACGGGCAGAAACCTACAAAATTAAGCCCCGTCTATCTTTAGATGCGGTAGTGATTGGCTATGTGTCCGGAGAATTTGAAGTAATGTATGGTGTGACTTCATTGCTGGTGGCGATGAACTATCCCAAAACCGACGACAGCAAAACCTACTGGCAAACCCTAGTTCGCATTGGTTCTGGTCTGAGCGATGAGCAGAGGTTACAATTTCTGAACCTGTTTAGTGCCATCCATGTGGAAAATCCCCTGACCATGACCGACAATGATGGCAGAACAATTCAATTTGTCAAACCTGAATATATTGTCGAGCTGAGTGGTGAAGATTTGCTAACCAATGTACCTGGAAGTAACCGCCTCAATCTCACCCAACTGATGGCATGGGATGGCAGTGATTATCAATTTTTAGGATTATACCCCTGTCCCCGTCCTACCTTTGCTACCTTCACCCAACTGCGCCTTGATAAACAAGTACAAAATGGTGGTGCTAGATTAGAGCAGATTATCAACAATCCTCAGTTACCTCAATTACAGGCGATAGCGCCAACCGAAACCAAAATTCTGCGGCGGGAAGTTTACACCAAAGGTACAGACATGGTTCGTAAATTAGTGGTAGTAGAAAACAGTGGTGAGCAAACCATACCCTATCTAGTCTACTGGACAGATTTTTCTTCTAAGCGCAAAGAACCGTTAAAAGTATCTGTTTCCTATGCTTTATCTTCCACCCGCGCCCAAGAACTAGC
Organism: Nostocales cyanobacterium ELA583; assembly: GCA_037131225.1. GTDB lineage: Bacteria > Cyanobacteriota > Cyanobacteriia > Cyanobacteriales > Nostocaceae > Dolichospermum. The sequence continues at coordinate 3,246 of JBAXRM010000152.1, forward strand.
CGAGCAGCTAATTACAGAAAATATAGTCAGAGGTTGGAAATCTGTTAATTAATAACCATCATGGCCTTCCTGCACTTAATATTTCTTGCTCAATAGCATCTTTATTTTTAGCAACTGTTGCTAAGATTTGATAGTATTTTGATTGATTTTCTTCTTGATATTCACAGTGAAAACCTTGTTCCATAAGAGCATTCCCCCTATTTCTTGTTCAAGAACGAAAATCTTGAGGTAAAATCATTTCTCGAATGGCTGTGGCTGTGGCTGGTGCAAGTAAGACACCATTGCGATAGTGTCCAGTAGCCAACAAAACATTAGTAAAACCTGGTAGTTTGTCAATTACTGGTGCTGGTCTACCTTCGGGACGGGGACGCAATCCCGACCAAGTACGGAGAACTTTCGCTGCGGCTAAATCTGGGGTAAATGCGATCGCTTGTTGTCTGACAGCATCCAATAATTCTGGACTTGGGGATATTTGATCTTCATCATCGGGAAATTCTACCGTTGCCCCTACCCAATAATCACCATTACCCATCGGGACAATATGCACATCATTACCAGTAATCACCGGTTGAAAATTAGGATTTCCTAAACTCCGTCCTAAACTTAAATATAAAGCCTGTCCCAGCACTGGACGGATATGCACCATTTGATCTAAATGTGCAGTTAAAGCAGTTGAACCTAATCCCGCACAGACGATAAACCAATCAGCGGTAACTTTACCCTCTGTAGTTTCAATAAAATTACATTTATGAGGTTCTCCCAATCCCTTTTTGATATGCAAAGGCGTTGCAGGAGAAGGAGGAGGAGTTTCTGTGCCAGTGACAGATACACCAAATTTAAAATTTACACCATTGCGTTGAGCGGCATCTACTAAAGATACAGTTAAAGCTGTGGCATTTAGTTGTAAGTCTTGGGGAGAATAGACAGCACCCATAATTTGCGGGTGACTAACTTGGGGACAAAATTTTTGTAATTGTTCTTGATCCCAAACTTGTAATTCCCAACCTTGAGATTGACGAATTTCTCGCAGTTGTTCCCATTCTGACAGTACCTCAACCCCGCTTTCCAAGGGGTGATCTAAATCTTCTGACAACAGCATGACGATTCCTTGGCGATTACAAGGGATTTTCCGCCCTGTAATTGCTTCTAATTCAGGAATCAAAGTTCCATAGCGTTCAATGCTACTTTGTCGCATTCGCCAAGCACTACCCTTAATTTTACTGCTAATTATGCCCATTAATACACCGAGGGCAGCACTGGTAGAACCTTGTGCAGGTTGTTTTTCCTCGAAAACGGTGATATTTAAACCTTTAACTTGGCTGAGTTCATAGGCGATCGCCGCCCCAACCACGCCACAACCGATAATTACTACATTCATGGTTTTTGCTAGGAGTCAGGGGTGAAGAATGAAGAGTCTTCCTCTCCACCCTATCACTCCATCACCCCAAGATTTTGTGATTCAAGACTCGAAGCCAAGAAGAAGCAGGGAAAGCCGGGGAAGAAATTTATTTGTTCCTTCTCCTTTCTTATTCTTTCTTCTTTCTCCTGACTCCTTCTTTAGCTACTTTTTTCAGGAACTAATTCCAAGAAGTTGTCAATATCTGCAAAAACTTCTTTGTACTTAGTTAAAGCCAGGCTAGTATTACCCGTAGAGGCAGCTTGATCTACCCTTACTAGGTCTTGTAACAAATCTTTGCTGATTTGCCGGGCTTTAGCTTGATTTTGTCGTGCCAAGTTAGGAATGATATAAGTCATATTTAACCTAGCTTCTGTCATCGGTCCATGAATAAAATTGCCCACTTTAATCCATTCACCTTGAGAAATCAGGGTTTTCAATTCGGTCGAGCGATCGCGCACCATCTGAATTCCGGGAACATATTCCTGAATTTTTGCAACTTCCGCTGCTGTATAAGATGGTGGTACAGTAGCAACAGTAGGACTGCCACAACTAATCAAAAATGTTGCTAATAATACAAAAATCAGTGAAAAAATAGAACGTTGACGCACCATAAATGGAAATTAATTTTTTGTTTGTTTACAGATTAATAGTGTTATTTTAGATCGCTATGTAATCAACCGTTACAATTAAATCAGGTTTTTCTGTTTCTCCCTTCCCCACAGACCAACCGAATATACAGGAGTATTTTTGAGTGAACGCAGCCGAACAAGCCACAAATCTGGAATTTGCCAGCAAAATTGCAACAGTAGTAAATCTATTTAAATACGAATTTCCTGATCTTAAATCGGATCTTAAACCTTGGCATAATGACCCAGAAACCAGAGAATTAGTAGATCCCGATTCCATAGATATTGGATTTCATTTTCCTGGTGTTAGCAAATCTTGGCGCAGTCGCAGTATTTTAATTCAAATCCGATTTTATCAAGATCCTGTAAATAATCACCGTCGCGCCATTGGAGTAGAAGTGGCTGGATTTGATCATCGTGGTGAAGTTTGGCGACTTTCGACAGTGGAAACATGGAGTTTTGTTGGTAAATCTGTCCCCTCATCGGAAGTTAGGGAAAAGTTAAAACAGGTTTGTCGGCAAATTTTAGAGGTGTTTAATCAACCGAGTGAGTAAAAATCATGATCTTTTCTGCTCATCTAAAGGTAGTTCTAGTGGTTTAGATTTGAAGTAATAGATGTTGTGCATGAGCATTTCAATCATGATTAAAGTCGTCCACAGGGGATTTTTTTACTTGTTCACGGACTAGTCCATGCAACTCGGTCATGATTTTATCCAGGATGCCATCTTCACACCACTGCTTGATAATGTCAAAATACGGTCTTGTTTTCTTTTTCTGTGGTAATAACGGCTCAATTATTTCCCACTCAAAGTCTGTCACGTCACTTGAACAACCTACTTTCACCCCTCTAATGCTTCAATTCTGCTACTTCTAATGATTCTACTCGCTTTCTCAAAAGATCTCAAATGGTTTCCATAGTGGTATGCACTTGCATCAGAACCAATATTTACGGAAAAATCCATCCAAAAAGATACTCTTAACTCCTTTTCCCCTCTTCCCCTCTTCCTCTCCAACAACTAACCACTGACAACTAACAATGAGATGTTAAATTAAGGAAGTTATCTAGAAAATCCGTCAATATAATCACTTAAAATAAGATTGTGATTGCTATTTATCCTGGTAGTTTTGATCCCATCACCTTGGGACACTTAGACCTCATTCAGCGCAGTAGTCGTCTATTTACACAAGTGATAGTTGCCGTCCTGCGAAATCCCAATAAAATGCCATTATTTACAGTAGAGCAAAGATTAGAACAAATTCGTCTTTCTACAAAACATTTACCAAATGTAGGAGTAGACAGTTTTGACGGTTTGACCGTAAAATATGCCCAAATGCAACAAGCACAAGTTTTGTTACGGGGGTTGAGAGCGGTTTCTGACTTTGAGATTGAGCTACAAATGGCTCACACTAATAAAACATTGTCTACTCAGATTGAGACAGTTTTTCTGGCAACATCAAATGAGTATAGTTTTTTAAGTAGTAGTGTGGTAAAAGAAATTGCCAGGTTTGGTGGCTCTGTTGATCATCTTGTTCCCCCACACATTGCCCTAGATATATACCAATGCTACAACCAAAAATCTCTAACCTCGAATTCAACCACAACGGAAACAATTCTACCCCACGAGAATATGTGAATGGCATCCCCCCCAATGGGAATCCAGCACAAACCCCAGCGGTAGATATTCAGCAGGAACTCAATCATATAGAGGAAATGGTTCTCTCTAGTTTGCGGATTCCACTGACGGGACGGACTTTAATAGATGAAGATAAATTACTCGAACAACTTGATTTTGTCCGCCTTTCTTTGCCAACGGTGTTTCAAGAAGCACTAAATATTTTGGCACAAAAGAATGAAATTCTCCTAGAAGCAGAAGAATATGGACAGCAGGTTGTAGACGTAGCCCAAGCCAAAAGAGCGCAAATTTTGGCGGAAAGTGATATTGTCAGGCAATCACAGCGGGAAGCTGACCAACTGCGGCGACAAGTCCAGCAAGATTGTGAAGCTATGATGCAGGAAACCTTAGCAGAAATTGACCGCAAACGTCGCGCTTGTCAGCAAGAATTAGAAGAAATGCGCCAAACGGCAATTTCTCAAGCTGAAGAAATTGAAGATGGTGCTGATAAATACGCCGATAGTGTTCTGGCTAATATTGAAGAGGATATTCAAGCAATGTTAAAAATTATTACTAATGGTCGCAAACAATTACATACGGGTAGTGTCTCCAAAAATGCAGATCATCCACAACAACGACATCAGCATATTCCTAAAAAGAGATAATTTTTTTAACCACGACTAGACGTAGAGACGTTATCTATAGCGTCTCTAATGGAATAAAACATATAACTATTAATATCTGCAAGTATCAAGGTTATTTCTGGTAAAAATGCAGGTTTTTTAAACATTTTTGCTCAATAATCTTGCGCTTGCTTAAATCCTCACCATATAAACGGATAGAGGAGTATACAAATATTTTAGATGGGAGGGGGGGGACTTGAACCCCCACGACCGTTTAAAGTCAACGGATTTTAAATCCGTAGCGTCTACCATTCCGCCACACTCCCGAAGTGTTATTCAGTTTTCTGGTGCGGTTTTCACCCGCTTGTCTGTTATACCACTAATTGCTTTTTTTTGGCAAGTAGATTTTAAAATTTTATTTGCTAACGCTAATATTTGACATTTAGCACCGAAACAAAATTTTTGGTTAGCCACTTAGATTGACGCTTAATGACTGGGAACTATTATATCATGAGTTTCGATTTTTGGGCAATTGGATTTGGGAAAATGGAAAATAAGACAATTACTGATTTCCTCAAACCAGCCATTCAGCATAAGATAGGAAGTGAATGCACTAAATATAGTTTTCTCACATTGGGGTAAAGAATATGGTTGTAGCACTACTGTATCTGAGTTTGGCTGGCGCTTATTTGCTGGTAATACCCATTGCTGTCTTTTTCTACTTGAATTTAAGATGGTATACGGCTAGTTCTGTGGAACGGGTGTTTATGTACTTTTTGGTATTCTTCTTCTTTCCGGGGTTACTAGTTCTCTCCCCGTTTGTGAATTTGAATCCCCGTCCCCGACAAATTGTTTAAATAAGTTTTGGTAGGTCATAAAACTCATGCGACGTATTGATGCGATTGGTATTGGCTTTGGCGTTTTTGTAGCTGGTGGCTTGGCTTATATGGGTTTGCAGCTAGTGGGGTTAGATAGTCAGAATGCTGGTATCTGGAGTCAAGTTTTATTGATAGCTGGCTTAATTGGCTGGTTATGTACCTATCTTTTCCGAGCAATGGGGAATAAAATGACCTACCATCAACAACGAGAAGCTTATGAAACGGCTTTTTTGCAAAAACGTCTTGATGAACTTTCTCCTGAAGAATTAGCCAAACTTCAAGCTGATATTGCCCAAGAAAAAGAATCTCAGGTTTAAGGTTATTATTGTTCAGTTGTCAGTTGTTTCTTGACCGCTGACCGAAAAATTTTAGATTTTGGATTTTAGATTTTGGACCCTAGAATTTTCGGTACAGGTTCCCCGCCTCTTCAGGGCGGAATTAATCCAAAATACTCGCTGCGCTGCGTACGCTTCGCTAACGCCAATCTAAAATTCTCAAGCTCCACACTTGAGGGTGGAGTCAATCCAAAATCGCAAATCCAAAATTGGCTGACTACTGACCACTAACCACTGACTAGCCCAAATGACTGCTATTTCTCGTTGCTTTGAAAATTTGAGACGGAATCAAGAATGCGCGTTGATTCCCTTTATTACGGCTGGTGATCCAGATTTAGAAACTACGGCTAAGGCTTTGCAAGTTCTAGATAATTCTGGTGCTGATATTATTGAGTTGGGTGTACCCTATTCTGATCCTTTGGCTGATGGTCCAGTAATTCAAGCTGCGGCTACTCGAGCTTTGGAACGAGGAACTACTCTAGAGCAAGTATTAGAGATGCTCAAAGGGATTAGTCCGAGTTTGCGATCGCCTATTATTTTATTTACCTATTACAATCCGATTTTATATCGAGGTGTGGATAAGTTTCTGGGACAAATTAAAGATGCTGGGGTATCCGGTTTAGTTGTTCCTGATTTGCCCTTGGAAGAGTCAGCAGGGCTAATCAAACCAGCGGCAGAAATGGGCATAGACTTAACCTTATTGGTAGCTCCTACAAGTTCTCCTGAAAGAATAGAAGCGATCGCTCGTGCCTCCCAAGGATTTATTTATTTGGTCAGTGTTACTGGTGTTACGGGAATGCGAACCCAAATGCAAGGAAGAGTTTCTGATTTACTCCAGCAAATTCGTCATGTGACAGATAAACCTATCGGTGTGGGGTTCGGGATTGCTGATGTTGAGCAAGCGCGACAAGTGAAAGCATGGGGCGCAGATGCAGCAATTGTGGGTAGCGCTATTGTGAAGCGATTGGCAGAAGGTACACCAGAACAGGGATTGGATGCGATCGCTCAATTTTGCCAAAGTCTCAAGACAGCCATCAAAAATCCCTCTTAAACCCAAGAGAGAAATTGAAAAACAGTGTATTTTTTTGTTATTTTTACTGGACAATTTGACTATGATCGTCTTAAATAGTAACAGCATATCTTAGGATAGACAAAAAACTAACTGATACACTGGTTTATCTTGACTTTTAATATAATATCGAAGTAGGCAAAAAATTATGCGTGTGAGAGTGCATCAGTCACAACTGAGTTATTGTTCAGTAGGATTTGAGGAGTAACAGCAATGAGTGAAAGTATGGCATTTATTGGCGGAGTCGCGGTAGCTGGGTTAGCGGCTTTAGTCTTGCTTAAAGGAACAAATATTCCTATATCATCCAACTTTGCTGTCAGCCCACAAATGCCGGGGACAGTCATGACACCCCAGATGATGCAGCCCCCTATGCAGTATGGTAATTATGGGCAACCTGTCTATTCTAATCAGCCCCCAACCACTTCTAATTCTGATCAGCGTCTAGAAATGGAAAAGCTGAAAATGAATATGCAGCTAGAGAGGTTGAAAGCTGACAATGAACAACTAAAGTTACAAAACCAACAATTCCAGGTACAAGCTCAAGCCTGGACTCAACAGCAATGGCAAGCCCAACAAGCTAATCAACAAAAAATGATCGCTGCACAACAACCCGAACAAAATAATTGGTGGTCTTCACCAATGCTTTGGGCTGTAGGTGGTGCAACATTAACTATTGGTGGCGGTGTTGTTGTCGCTGGTGTTTTATCCTTATTTGCCCCAAAACAGCGGGCTACCCGTACTGTTCAGGTAATTCATCCATACAATGGACAGACACCATCTTTAAATCCTGTGCGTCGGGCTGAGTTTTTACCCTCCTCGCGAATGGAATCTAGAAGAGTAGAAACAGCAGAATACGACGAAATGCACTAACGCCGCAGGGCGGAAGTCAAAAGTCAAAAGTCAAAAGTCAAAATTAATATGGAATCAGCTTTTGGACGATTGAGAATGGTTCATTAACTTAAGCCTCAGTGTACTAGTATCGCAAGGCGGAATTAGAAATTAATAATTAAAAATTAAAAAAGCAACCTATATAAGCTTTTTGCTAGTTTTTAATAATTGGTTAATTTCCGTCTTGGTTATAAATTAGGGATTGTTGAAAAAAAGCAAAAGCGTTGATAGATAAATATTTACAGGGTTTTATAAATAAACAAGTGCAAGATTATAACCCTTGCATTTTCACCAAAAATAACCGCGTAAATTTAAAGGCTAATTGGCCAACCATTCTCTTCCTTCTTCCTTCTTCCTTCGTGTCCTTCGCTCCTTCGTGGTTCATTACAGCGGTTTCCGCTCTTATGAGGTACATCTTAGCCCCCTTATTGCCCCTCAT
>JBAXRM010000153.1:0-11094 GCA_037131225.1 Nostocales cyanobacterium ELA583
CTTTCTTCTTTCTTCTTTCTTCTTTCTTCTTTCTTCTTTCTGACTCCTGACTCCTAACATATTATCTTTGTTTTAAATAATTCAGAATACCACTAGCTATCCCTTCAGCCATCAGGCTTTGGTACTCTGGTGATGCTAAACGGGGATTATCTTCTCGACCAGTCATATAGCCTGTTTCCACTAAAATAGCGGGCATAGAATTTTTTCTGAGAACATAAAATCTAGCTTTGCGAGTTCCTCGATTTTTAAGGGTACTGATATTTTGGAGAATAGTTTGACGAACAGTTTCCGCTAGACCATAACCACTGTCGTAATAATAGACTTCTAAACCATTGACATCAGACCGATTATCCACAGCATTAGCATGAATACTGACGAATAAAGTAGCATTAACACGCTTGGCTATATCCACCCGTCCGGGGAGTTCTACAAAAAAGTCAGCATCTCGCGTCAGGACAACTTGTATACCATGTTCTTCCAAAATTCTAGCTAATTTTATACTAATAGGTAGAACAACATCCTTCTCTAGTAAACCACCCAGCCCAGGAGCGCCAGAATCTTTACCGCCATGTCCAGGATCAATAACTACTAAAATTTTACCATTAGGAAGTGGTAAACGGAGCGGGGGTCTTGTTTGCGGAGGTTCTGGAACAAATGGAGAATCTCCTGGAAATCCAGGTGGTATATTTGGGGGACGTTGAGATTGGAAATTATTTTGCAGTTGTAGTGCTAATAATTGGGATGTGACCTGACTAAGTACACCAAAGCTAACACCAGATGCAGGTTGAACTAGAACAACTACTGTATTGTTAGATTGGGGTTGAAGACGGACTTTGAGAATAGGGCTATTAGTCTTAAAGGTGGGACCTTTGACTTGGTTAGCTAACTTAGCATTGGCAATAGTAATGCGAAATAGACCTGAGTTTCTATCCCAGCCGCTGGTAGCAGATATAGTTTGGTCGGCTCTAATTAGTAATTGTGTGCCATTTCCACCTATTTCTACAGATTGAATAAGTGCGGGAGAACCACTAATTGATGGTACAGAGGACTGATTATCATTAGGTAATCTAGATATCTGATCTGGAATAATAACAAAACCACTGTTACCACTAGCCAGGGGTTGCCAATTGCGACCAGTGTCATCTAGGGTTAAGGTAATGCGAACGGCAGATGGACGACTGGACAATTGGCTAAATTGGATGCGACGGACTCCGTAGCGATTAATCAATTGATCCCGTAGTCTCAACTTTGGTGATAAGGCTGCACCAATGATATCAATATTTATAGACTGATTATCTTGACTACGATTGACTTGTAGTTGAGGATTACCAGCGCTGGTACTAATAAAAAATCCATCACCTGTAACTCGCAATTTCTCAATCTGCACTACCCCTGGGGTTGTTTCTCGGTTTGATGAGGTAATCGGGTTTGTGGTGACTACGTTGTAAATATTTCTGGAGTCCGGTGTTAACTCAGGTGATTGTTCTGATACTGGGGGTAGTGATGGTTCTCCCGTTTCTCCAGAAGCCACTTCTGGCTGTGGTAATTCTACTATCCAGCGTTTGCCATTAGTGGGAATAAATTTGACTTGTTGAGGATTGAATGTATAACCAGGAGATAATTCTAGGACTAGGCGTGTTGTTTGTCCGTCAAACTGGCCAATCCGAATAGTACGAATTTTTCCGCCAATTTGTTGGGTTAACGACGGACGACCAAATTCAGTTCCTGGTAAGTCAATTACCAAGCGGGTGGGTTTAAAAATAAGTTGAGCTTTTGGTTGAACAGCGCTAGATGTATTAATCTCTAGACGATTTTGAGCAGTATCAAACCGCCAAGATTCTAATTTCGCCGCGAATACTGGCGAAGATAGCATGAGGACTGCTCCAAAAGTGCTAGGTATTAACCAATGTAGTTTCACAATCCTTTCTCCTGATTCACATTCATGGGATCTGTCAATATCTCAACTTATGGGCTAATCTTCACATCATCACGGCCTTAAATTTTACTTGGCTCAAGGACAAAATTGTTGTGTTGGTGGTAAGACAGGGGTAATGGCGTAAGATTATAGCATATAACTATATCAATGTTGCTATTTTGTCAGCAAATTTATTTTTCTGTTCTGTGTTCCCTGTCTCCATAAATGAATTTAATTTTGTCCTACTACTTAGTTTATCTTGATTTTAAATACTGAAGGATGCCTTGGGCGATCGCCTCTGCCATCTGATTTTGATAAGCTGTAGTTCTTAACTTGGCAACATCGTTTCTACCAGTTAAATAACCTGTTTCTACCAAAATTGCGGGCATAGAGTTTTTCCGCAGCACATAAAACCGAGCTTTTCGCACTTCTCTATCTCTGACATTAAGGCTTCGCAGAATTTTACTATGAACAATCCGAGCTAATGTTAAACCAGTATTGTAATGATATGTCTCTAAACCGTTCACTTCTGGACGATTTTCTCCGGCTGAATTAGCGTGGATACTGACAAACGCATCAGCATTAGCCCGTTCTGCAATTGTTACTCGTCCTGGTAGACTGACAAAAAAGTCAGAATCTCTAGTCATAATTACTTGGATACCATTTCTCTCCAAAATTTCAGCAATCCTTTTCCCTATTGGTAAAATAACATCCTTTTCCTGGACTCCACCGATACCAAGCGCCCCAGAATCTTTACCGCCATGTCCGGGGTCAATTATAACTACTAATTTTCCTTTTTTAACTAAACGCCGTGGCCTGATTTGTGGTTGTCTGGGATTGAGGTCAGGTAGTTGCTGCTTTGGCTGCGACAAGGGGGGTAAATTCATAGGTGGTCTAATCTGTCGATATCGTTGCAGGTTTAGAGCCACAAATTTGTCTCCCTCTTGGTTAAGACTACTTACTGTAATACCTGATGCTGGTTGGATCAAAATAACTACATTATTTGGCGGTTGAGGTTGCAGACGGAGTTTGACAATGGGACTATTACTATTAAAAGTAGGCCCTTTTACCTCATTGGCTAATTTAGCATTGGGAATAGTGATTCGGAAAAAACCAGAATTTTTATCCCAACTTGTGGTGGCGGATATAACTTGGTCGGCTCTAATTAGTAATTGCGTGCCATTCTCAGCGAGTTCTATAGATTCAATTGTCGCAGTTGAGTCGTTATTAGTTCTAGTTGGCGGAACATTCTCGTTTTCAGGTAATCTAACAATTCCCTTGGCGGGAAGTATGACTAAACCGCTACTACTGGAGGTTACTTGCCAGTCAGAACTATTTGCAGAACTATTTGCGGCGATTTTTAAGGTTATGCGAACAGATTTTGGTGTTGTTTGCAATTGAGTAAATCCAATGCTGTCCACACCATGTTTATTAACTGCCAAATTTCTTTGGGTTAAATTTGGTGATAAAGTTGCATCTAAAATATCCAGAAATACTGTATTTTTATCCTGGCTTCTCGTTATTCTAGTTTGAGGATTACCGCTATTGGTGCGAATAAAAAAACCATCACCAGTAATTTGTAACCTCTCTAGTTGAGTTGTGCCTCTGCTACTGTTGGCAATGGGTGAAAATTCAGGTTTAAGCTGGGAGTCTACATTAACTAAATTGTAATTATTATTATTAGTGTTATTAGTATTATCAGTGTTATTATTGGTGGGAGATAAACCGGATTCAGGTTCTAATTTTGGCAATTGTACTGTCCAACGATTAGGACTTTTACCCACAAATTTCACTTGTTTAGGATCTAAGGTATAACCAGGACTCAATTCTACAACTATGCGTGTTGTTTTTTCATTAAATTGACCAATGCGAATTGTCCGAATTCCGCCACCTATTTTTTGAGTTAACTGGGAACGTCCAAATTTAACACCTGGTAAATCAATTACTAAGCGAGTGGGTTTAAACACTAATTGTGCTTGTGGTTTTACAGCACCATTGGTATTGATTTCTAGTAAGTTTTGATTACGATCAAATCGCCAAGATTCCAATTTTGCGGCTAAAGTCGGCGAGGATAGCATGATTACAGTGCCAAATGTAGCGGGTAATAAGCAATGTAATTTCACAGTTTTTTCTCCTTAGCTGAATTAATAATTAATAATAGTAGATGCAACTATATAGATACATACACACATAAGAAAAACACCCACCACTGTCAATTAATGACATAAACTGGCGGGTTATCCTTCTGCATAAAAAAAGTTATCAACCTATAAAAACTGTCATGAAAAAAAATAGGAATACAAAACATTATCAAGGCTACTAGAATGGGAAACAAAAAATTTATACCACCAAAAGTAAATTTAATTAAAAAAAAGTGAGGTCATGGAAAGTATGGCTATATTAATGAGGTTATCGAGCATTTAAAGCCGGGAATAATCACCATTTTTACAATTAGGGAGTGTTAATAGCACAGAAGACGGAGATTGGATTAAAGAAGTTTCTTCCAACCTCCTTATATAGTAAATGTAAAAACCCACAGCAGATAAATTTTTTAACTATCTTCTATGAAGTTCACTGAGAACTTGAGGTGACATTCAAACTACTAATCATCTTTTGTAGTGATAAGAGATTGTGGTGTTTCTGCTGCTAATAATTTTCCAGAGTTACTATCTAAATTTGCGGCGGTATTTGATTCTGGAAATACGAATCTTAACAACGGAGGCGCGATAAATGTGGTAATAATAACCATCATAATAATTGCTGCTCCTAATGGTTTTGAGAGAACACCACTAGCTGCACCGACACCAGCAAATACTAAGCCAACTTCACCTCTGGGAATCATCCCCACACCAATAGCCAAGCGGTTAATACCAGGTTGACCAAATACAGTCAAGCCTGTCACTACTTTACCGATGATGGCAACTGTAATCAGGAAAGTTGCCATGATTAAGGCTTCCCGATTGGTAGGAATAGCTGGGTTTAAGACTCCCAAATCAGTTTTTGCCCCGACTGTGACGAAAAAGATGGGAACTAACATATCGGCAATGGGGATAACTTGCTTTTGTAGTTCTTTGCGTTTGTCGGTTTCTTCGAGAACTAACCCGGCGGCAAATGCCCCCAGAATTGCTTCTAAATGGATGACTGAGGCTAGGTAAGCCATAATAATGGCAAAAATGAAGGCAGGGATGACTAATTCGCCTCTGGTTTTAAGTTGATCGGCGATCGCTACAAATGATTTATTAAAGACATTCCCTAAAACCACCGCCCCAATCAGAAACGCACTGGCACTAATAATCAGATAAATGACGTTACCCACGTCAACTACACCATCTTTGGCTAAACTGCCAACTACCGCGAGAACGATAATTCCCAAGATGTCATCAATAACGGCTGCACCGAGAATAATTTGCCCTTCTTTGGAGTTCAATCGTCCTAATTCGGAAAGCACTTTGGAGGTAATTCCAATACTAGTGGCTGTCAAAGCTGCACCGGCGAAAATTGCAGGTATGGGACTAATGCCAAATATGGTAATTAATCCCACTGTTCCGGCTGCGAAGGGAACTATAACGCCGACGGTAGCCACAACAAAGGCTTGAATACCAACAGCCATAAGGTCTTTTAAGTTGGACTCTAAGCCAATTTCAAATAGCAGGATAATCACACCCAATTCTGATAAAACGGAAATCACCTCGGACTGGGCTGCAAATACCTGTGGTGTGGCTTCTGGGGTTAATCCAGCGGTGAGTTGCAGGAAGGACATGATTAAAGAATTGGAAGCGTCTGTACCACCTTCTGGGAATATTAACAGATGGAGGACGGAAACACCGATAACGACACCACCGACAAGTTCACCTAAAACTGCTGGTAAGCTGATTCTGTTGGCTAATTCTCCACCCAGTTTGCTGGCAAAGTAAATTACCACTAAGCTTAATAGCACTGCGGCTAATACCATGGAACTGTCTGCGGTTTCTGTGGCTGTTAAGTTGATTGCACTGATAAGCTGCATTGGTTATCTGAATAACAATTTCTTTATTTTTACCCTTTTTTTGGCAGAAATTAATTCAGAAGTTACCTGTGGCTGTAAACAGTAATGTTTAGAGATTTTCTAGAAATTCTTCAACGGAAACTCCAGCTTGATTGAGAATACTTTTGAGCGTTCCCACGGCTACAGTTGTGTTGTGCAATGGTACAACACAACCAACTGCGATTATTTTTTGTTCCTCGCTTTCTTGGACAAATTGTTTTTTTAAAATGACATGACTTCCACGCTGTCTCACTTGCACAAAGCCTAAACGTTGCAGAACACGAATAACTTCAGAGGGTTTAATTCTCGGTAATTTAGGCACCGGCTACCTCAAATGTAGTCAGTAAACGACGAGGTGCATTTTCAGCAAGCGGAAATTCCTCTAAATATAGTTCTGTTGCTTCCTGCAAATTAGCAATAGCTGCTTCTATTGTCTCTCCCTGACTAGCAGTTCCCACTTCTGGACATTCAGCAACGTAAATATCATCTTCCCAATACAAAATTGCTGTCAAGGTGAGAGTTTTCTTTTTCTGAACTTGTTGTAATAAACTCATAGAGTATTTGGTGGATTATTTTCTCATTTCCCTTATTGTGACTCAATTACTCCCAACCAACAATATCCGCGCTTCTATTGCTTCCCAAGTTTCATATAACACTCGCACTACTGCTTCTTTGTATTCTAATTTGGTGAACAAGGTCCAATAATTTTAATTCCCTGTTTTTCTTTTTCAGCTAATTCTAAATTCAATATGAGGAGTTTTTCTAAAATATCATCATTAGCTTGAAAGTTATAAGCCTCCATTACCAATTTATCTAATTGTTGATGCAGTTTATAAAGTTGGCTGCTGGGTTCATTAAAGAATTTATTATATAATGTGGTGATTCCCCATTGTTTTGTTTCCATTTGTTGTGTTCTATATTGATGTAGTTCTTCGGCTTTAGTGCGGATTTTTTCAACTACTTTATTTTCTGCTGTTTGCGGAAATGGGAATGTTTCAAAACAGGTATTGTGAGTATACCGAGTTCTATCTTCTAAGGTTGAACTTTGCGCTTTTACCCAAATCCGATGTACATTAGATGTGAGAATTCCTAAAATATAAAAATCATCTGATGCTATAACATTAGTTGAGTCTGCTGGTAGCCAATTAGATTTTCCAGGAATGAAAATGAACCATTTAGAATGTCTAGGAATAGAAAAATAAAAAGATAAACATTCAATTGCTTTTCGCATAGCTGGACGTGGACGTGGAAATTGCCACCAATAATCTCTAGTTCTGGTGTCTCTATTATTTAATCTTTCAATCCTAACAGTATCTTTGACGTGTTGAAATGGTAATTGATAATTACTGGCTTCTTCAATACTCATTTCATTAAAATCAATTATCCATCTTTTTGGTAATCCATGAGCATTACTGGCTAAATCTCTTGCGTCCGAAAATAACTTAATCACATTCTTATTACTTGCATCTACTTTTATCCAAGATTCAGCTATTTCTCTGTCTATTATAAATCCCTTTCCAGTAGGTTGAACACCTTTAAAAGAGTAATTTAAATTGCTTTGAAGTCGAATAGCCATAGAAACATCTATAGTTGATTGAAGAGAAGAACTAATTGATCTAACTATTTGATTATTCAAATAACATACTTGGGGCTTTTGATAGCACCAATTAACTATACTAACATGAACTTTTGCATCACCTGACCAAACTTGAGATGAAATAGCATCATGAATAATCCCACTATTTTGAGTAATATAATCTAGTCCGGCTCTACGAGTATTTCCTTGACTAATAGTATTTGTACCAACTAAACCTACTCTACCTTTTGCATTAATATATTCATGTGATAACCGTAACCAATAACTACAAAAATCTACCTTATCTTTGACTTCTGGAAATTTGCTAAAAATTCTTTCAGCATAATCATCACCTAAATTTTGTCTTATTCTATAACCACCCAAAAATGGTGGATTTCCAATAATAGCATTTGCTTTTACCCAGTCACTAAATAAAGCATCTTGACAAACAATATTATTATCCAAAGTATCCAAAGGTAAAGCAGGTTCAGTTAACTGTAAATTATCAATCGCAATCTTCCGCGCAATCATCAAAGTCACCCGCGCTAATTCCACCGCAAAGGGATTTGTGTCCATTCCATAAAATTGCAAAGGTGTCACCAAACCCATTTGCATTTGTTTATCTGGAGATTTACGCAAAGATTGAATTTTCTCTAATAGCAAAATTTCAATTCTCTTCAATTCCTGATATGCTATATAAAGAAAATTACCCGAACCACAAGCAGGATCTAAAACTCGATAACCTTGTAATTCTATTTGCAGTGTTGAAAGTTCTTTAACTGTATTTACTTCCTCAATTCTCTCTTCCCAATAACGGCTAATTGTCGGCCGGACAATTTTCATAATGTCCACTTCGGAAGTATAATGAATTCCCCGCGCGTGACGTTCTTCTTTATAGATACTTCCTTCAAATAAATTCCCAAAAATCGCCGGACGGACTTTACTCCAATTTTCTCGTGCAGAAACATCTAAAAAGTTTAATTCCTCTCTAGTTAATTCAATTGCATGAATTTGAGAAAATAAACCCCCGTTAAAATAATCTACACCTTGATAACGTCCTGCTGGTGTAATTCCCGTTTGATTCATTTCCCGAAATAAACCACCCAAAACATCATAGGAACTTGCACCTTTCATGCAATCTTGTATACAGGAAATAAACATATCACGGGGTAAAAGTTGCCTATCTTCTGCAAACATAGCCAACACACATTGCAAAATAAATCTTTGTGCTGTTAACTTTTCAATTCCCCTATTTTCTAATTCTAATAATAGTTCTCCCATGCGACGAGCAGCTTTTACAGTTACTTCTACCTGGTTATTTTGGAATACAGGCGTTTTTTGTCCTAATTCCATAAATGCCAATGCTCCAGACCGTTCTGGCAATTGTTCCAGGGTAATTTTATCTACAGGTGTATCTAACTGAATATCGAAATCAAAGATCCAAAATTCATCGAAATTACATAAAATCACATATTTAGGACGATTTGGAACTAAACGCGTCCAATAATCAAAAGCTTGGGAATAATGTTTATTTAAGTCCTCTCCGCGCTTTTTCATTTCTATTAAAACGCGAGGTTTCCAAACTAAATCAGCAAAGCCTGTTTTTCCGGTTTTACTACTTTTCTTAATAGCTTCTTCATAAGTTGCACCCGCTTCTAATGCACCTTCATGACCAAAGGCTCGAAAAAAGCGGTCGAGAAATGTTTGCGCTTCTTTGCGTTCTTGTCCGGTGATATGTTGCTGGCAAAAATTGACGAATTTAGATAAACTTTCTGGTGTTGATGATGTCATTGTTTTTATTTCACGCAGAGTCGCAAAGACGCAAAGAAAGAACGCAAAGTTAATATAGCTCAAAAATATCACTCTATTTCTCAATTGAGTCGCGCAAAATAGAGAATATGGGGGTTGACATTCGATTTTAAATCTGTTATCATGGAGTGGATAAGGAAGAACTATCGTAAAATAATGTAGGTTGGGTCGACGCAAGGAAACCCAGCGCATTTATTATAATTTTTGCCGTTACAAAAAATGTAACCAACCCTGTTATAAATTTAAGCAGTGTAAAAGTATAAATATACAAATTGCATCAAGTAATTGTATTTTCAGTGTGACAATATTTTAGTGACTGTTGATGATTAACAATTCATCAAGAATTGATCAGTTTTGAGAGGAGTGCAACCAGAATGTCTATTACTACCTTATCCAATTTCCAGTTTTCAACCCAGAAAATCGGGAAATTTGGGCAAATATTAGCTTTGAGTATAGTAATGTGCGCGATTTTTATCTTACCTGCATCAGCGCAAGAAAAAGAAAAATTATGGCGGACTTTAACTGTGAGTGGAAGAGGAGTAGAAAGGATTTCTACAAATTTATCCCAAGTTAGTTTAGGTGTAGAAATTCAAGGAAAAACTGCTGAAGATGTGCAAAAAGAAGTCGCTCGCAGATCATCGGCTGTGGTAGCCTTACTTAAAAAACGTAATGTTGACAAATTAGAAACTACAGGAGTGCGGCTGAATCCAGTATATAGCTACAGTAATAATATCCAGCGGATTACTGGTTATGCTGCTACTAATACAGTTAGCTTCCGTATTAATACAGAAAAAGCTGGGACATTGTTAGATGATGCGGTGAAAGCTGGAGCTACGCAAATCAATGGTGTCAGTTTTATTGCTAGTGATGAAGCGATCGCTCTCGCCCAAAAACAGGCTCTAAAAAAAGCTACCCAAGAGGCTCAAGATCAAGCGGAAACAGTTCTTAGCACCTTGGGATTACAACAAAAAGAAATTGTCAGTATTCAAATTAATGGTGCAACTCCACCTCCACCACCCATGCTTTACCGGGCTGAGGCTGCTAAATCTAGTTTAGCAGATGCTTCTACTCCCATAGTCGCCGGTGAACAAGAAGTACAAGCATCAATAACATTAGTTATTAGTTATTAGTCATTAGTGAAGAAAAACAACTGACTACTGACTAAATTAGAAATTATCTGGAGACATATCGGACATCCCACCTTCACCATCACGCTTAGAACCTAGTAGTTCCAGTTGTTCAACATTAATAACTGGACTAGAACGGGTTACTCCGCTTTGGCGATCGCTCCAAGAATCAAACTTCAAAGCACCTTTAACCCCAATCAAACTGCCTTTACGGACATAATTACCGGCAACTTCGGCTGTTTTTCCCCAGAGTTCCAGATTAAACCAGTCGGGCTGATCCTTATTCTTTGATCTTCTATTTACAGCTAAGGTCAATCTACACTTAACTGTACCAGACTCAAAATACTTCATATCTGGATCACCGCCTACACGGCCAACAAGATTGACAACATTAATGCTCATGGCTTTTATTTCTTAGTATTTTTGTCTTGTATTATTTATTTTAAATTCTATAATGAACTAATTGTCAAAGTATAATAAATATATTAAAATCCTAGCAGATAACTCGCGCAAAAATTAAAAACCTATTTGACACTAAAAAAATGATACAATTATACTGAGTGACATTGAAGATGGGACAATAGGATTCTTGACACTCTCAGGGCTAAAGCCGCTGAGATTCTTGGTTCAACGAGTCCACTTA